>JAICWE010000090.1 GCA_025934955.1 Gemmatimonadales bacterium
GGCCGCTTGTCTGGTCGTATCAACCTGGTGGTGCTGGTCCGGCGCGGCAGCCTCGCCGCGCTCCTCGTGGCGGTCGCCTCCCTTGCCACTCGCCCGATTCGTGCACGCGGCGACCACGACGACGATGGTGAACGCGACCCGCCGGAACGAATAGACCGACGCCCATGGTGGGACGCGGGCACGGAATGCTATCGGAGACAGTTGCTCATGCTGCGGCATGTGTCCCTCCTGAGGGGAATATCGAGAACTGGTGAACGCGGAATCGACTCCCGTCTCTCTCACCCCGCGTGTCGCTCGTCCACGGTGGCAATGAAGACGGCGGTACCGCTAAGGCCAATGAGCCCCGCCAACGTGAACGGCAACGCGGGGCTCACCTTCCACAGCAGTCCGCCAATGAAGGCCGCAGGTGCTATCGCCAGGCTGCGCAGGAAGTAGTACAACCCGATCGACCGTGCGCGAAGCTCTGCGGGCGCCATGTGGAGAATGAGCGCCTTCCGGGCGGGCTCGCCCAGCTCGCGCAGACCTCCGATCGTGAACGCCGCGGCGAGGCCCGCGAAGCTGTGCGAGAGGATGACGGCGAGCGGGAATGCCGCGAACGCGAGGAAGGTCGCCGTCACGAAGGGTTTGCGACCCACGCGATCCGCCACGACGGCGCCGGGAGCGTAGGCGAGCATCGCGGCGACCGCCTGCACGGCGACGAGGGCGCCGAACTCGGGCGCGGTGATGTGGACGACATTGATCGCGTAGAGCACGAGGAAGATGTCGACCATGCCGTCGCACGTACGGATGAAAATGTCGGATGCCAGGAGCCACCGGAGCGGTTGTGGGAACGCCGCCCACACGCCGCGAATGGTGTGCGTCGCATGGCCCTGGAAGACGGGGACCCGTAGCCGCGCGACAGCGGCCAGCGTCACGGCGGCCAAGCCGACCGTGACGAGGAGGCTCGTACGGACTCCGCCGCGGACGCCCAGCGCAGCGATGATGAGGCCCCCGAGCGTCGGCGCTACGGCGAGCGGGATCCGCTTCACCACCGCTTGTACCGTGAACCCCATCGTCCGCCGCTCGCTCGGCAGGCTGTCACCGACGACCGCGAACAGTGCCGGGCTCGCCATGCTATTCCACGCACTGACGAAGAGAATCCCGACGAACATCCACGGCCAGGCCGGCGCCGCCCAATACACCACGTAGCCGACTGCAGCGAGCACGATGAAGAGACGGAGGGCGCGGCGCCGGCCGTACCGATCGGCGATCCACCCTCCAGGATACTGATACACGCCATCGAGAAAATCTTCGGTCGTGCCGAAGAGACCGATCGCGATCACCGGCGCCCCGAGCGCCTCGAGATACTTTGGTACGAACCGCCGCCAGAGGTTCTCGCCGAGCCCGAGCAGGAAGATCGCGCCGGAGGCCGCGATGATGTTCGGCTCGAGCGCGAGCGCCGCAGCCAGGCCATGCGGCGCTCGCGCGGCACGGGCAGGCGCACGATCTTTCGCCAGCCGCGTAGGTAGCTGGGTTCCCGAGTGGCTCGCCGCGGACCGGTCCCCCGGACCGCCGTCCATCTCCACCATTGCGTCGAGTCGGCGAATTGACTAGCTCAATTGTGCTATATGGCTGATACACTAGCGAGAACGATGCCACCGGAGCCGGCCGAGCGCAATCCGTGGCTCCTCCTCATCCACTCGATTCCCCCAAAGCCATCCTACTTCAGGGTGAAGATCGGGCGGCGTCTCCAGCGCGTCGGCGCCGTCCCCATAAAGAACTCGGTCTACGTGCTCCCCGCGAACGACGCGACGGTCGAGGACTTCGAGTGGATCGTGCGCGAGATCGTCGAGGGTGGCGGCGAAGCATCCGTCTGCGAGGCATCGTTCGTCGACGGCCTGTCAAACGCCGAGATCGAGCAGATGTTCGTCGGGGCGCGTGACGCGGACTACGGCGTGATTGCTGAGGCGGCAGCGCAGCTCCTGGCCTCGCTGCCGAAGGCGAGACGTCTCGACGCGGACCGACGCGCGCAAGTCACGGCCGACCTGGCGCGCCTCAAGCGCCGCATCGGCGAGGTGGCGGCAATTGACTTCTTCGAGAGTCGGGGGCGCGCACGCCTGGAGTCGGCCATCGCGCACATCGAGTCGGGCCTGCGAGAGCGCCGGAGGGAGAAGTCAGGAAGGCGCGAGGGGCCCGTCACGCCTGGTCCCATACGTGGACATACCTGGGTAACCCGGCGCGGCGTGCACGAGGACCGCATCGCGAGCGCCTGGCTCATCCGGCGGTTCATCGATCCCGACGCACACTTCAAGTTCGTCGCCCCGAAGGGCTACAAGCCGGCGACCGGTGAGCTGCGCTTCGACATGTACGAGGCTGAGTACACGCACGAAGGCGACCGCTGCACGTTCGAGACGCTCGCCGATCGGTTCGGCCTGAGCGACCCGGCTCTCGAGGCGATCGGCGAGATCGTGCATATGCTCGACCTCAAGGACGGCAAGTTCGCGCGTGCCGAGGCCCCGGGCATCGAGCGGCTCATTGCGGGGATCGTATTCGGCTCCGATGATGACGCGCTGCGCCTGGAGCGTGGCCGGGCGATGCTCGACGACCTCTACACCGCGCTGTCGAAGACCACGGCCACACGCGCGCGGAGCACAGTGGCCCGAGACCGCACTGCGAAGTCCGGCCATCGCCGGACGATCCGCTGACTCCTTGCTGTGGCAACTCCCCGGCGTGCAATCCCGCAGAGGCTCGACTCCGGAGCTGTCGCCGGCGTACTGGTCGCGGTCGCAATGTACCCGGCCTCTGCTCGTGCCCAACAGGATACAACGCGGCAAGACGGACCGAGGGCGCCGGCGGCGGCCATCATCGCCGCGACCGCCGCCGCTGCACGGCTCCATCTCGATGGCCGGCTCGATGAGCCGGTGTGGGCGACAGCCGACTCCATCACCGACTTTCGACAACGAGAACCGGTCGAAGGGGCACCTGCCAGCGAGCACACCGTGGTCAAGGTGGTCCGCGATCACGAAGCGCTCTACGTGGGCGTGCGCGCGTACGACCGGGCGCCCGCGGCGATCCGCGCGACTCAGCTCCGGCGGGATGCCGACCTCACGGTGGACGATTACGTCACGATCCTGATCGACAGCTTCCACGACCGGCGAACCGCCTTCGTGTTCCGCACCAACCCGAATGGCGCCATGTGGGACGCACAGCTCAGCGGCTCGGACGACACCAATGAGAACTGGAACGGAATCTGGGACGTCGCAGTCTCGTGTGACACGGCGGGCTGGACGGCGGAATTCCGGATCCCCTTTCAGACGCTTCGATTCCGTGCCGGTGCCGGTGCCACCTTTGGCTTCAACGTCCAGCGGTTCATCCGCCGCAAGAACGAGGAGGACCTCTGGCGCTCGTACGGACGCACCCAGGGACTTTCTCAATTGCAAAACGAAGGCGAGCTCAGCGGCCTTGGCGGCGCGAGCCGGGCGCGTGCCGTCGAACTCCGCCCCTACGCACTCACGCGCGCGGTCGAGAGCGAGCACGACTCGGTTGGCGCCGAGACTGCGCGAGCGCGTCTCGATGGCAAGGTGGGACTCGACATCAAGCTCGCGGTGTCGCCCACCCTTACCGCCGATCTCACCGCGAATACGGATTTCGCGCAAGTCGAAGTGGACCAGCAGGTCATCAACCTGACGCGCTTCCCGACTTTCTTCCCCGAGAAGCGCGAGTTCTTCCTCGAGTCGAGCGGGATCTTCGACTTCGGCACGCAGAGCCGAGCGCAGCTCTTCTACTCCCGGCGCATCGGGCTCTCCGACAGCGGCACGACGGTCCCGATTCTGGGAGGGGCGCGTCTCTACGGGAGGGAGGGGCCCTGGACGATCGGGTTTCTGGATGCGCGGACCGGCGGGGCCGATCAGGCGAACGATGCGGTGGTCCGGGTGATGCACGACCTCCTCGCGCGGTCCTACGTCGGCGCGATCGCTATGCAGCGCTCCGGCGCTGGAGTGCGCGGCGCCGAGCGTGCCGGCGGCTTCGACGTCGACTTCCCACTCGTCGTCCGCGGCTACAACATCGAGCCCGCTTTCTGGATCGCCGCTACCAGCGCGCCGGGCGGCGCAGGGTCGCC
>JAICWE010000008.1 GCA_025934955.1 Gemmatimonadales bacterium
AGCGGCGCGCCGCCGGCGACGACCCCGAGCTGCTGGATGCCGTCGCGGCGTTCGTCCAGGGATTCCACGCTGCTGATCTCTCCCGCATCGGTACCGCCGGCCTCCGGATCAACGCGGAAGCGGAGGAGCAGGACGGACACCGCCAGTTTCGGCTGCTCGCAGGATACGACGGCCTGGTACGCGGGCTGGCCGAGCGGCTGGCGCAACGCGGCATCGAGCTGCGGCCCGCGACGGTCGTGACCCGGATCGAATGGCGTCAGGGCGAGGCGACGGTGGCGGCGCGTCGCCGTGACGGCGCGGAGCTGCGGCTCGCGGCGCCTCGCGCGGTGGTCACGCTCCCGCACGGCGTGCTCCGCGCTCCGCCGGAGGCCGAGGGGGCAGTGCGATGGGCGCCGCTGCCGCCGGGGTGGGACGATGCGCTCCGCGGCATCGAGATGGGCGACGCCGAGCGCGTGGTGCTCCAATTTGATGCGCCGTGGTGGACTGACGGCGGAGCAGCGCCCAGCTTCGTGCACGGGCCGGGCGAGGCGTTGCCGGTGTGGTGGACGCCGCTCCCGCGATCAGCGCCGATCCTCACCGGCTGGGCCGGTGGGCCGCGGGGCCGAGCGGTGGCGGAGCTCGATCGTGAGTCGCTCACCCGCTGCGCGATTGACTCGCTCGCCCGCATCTTCGGCCGCCCGGCGGAGGAGCTCGCCGCACGGCTCGTCGCCCTGCACCATCACGGCTGGAGTCGCGATCCGTACTCGCGCGGCGGGTACAGCTATCCCGGCGTCGGGGCGGCCGCAGCTCAGGCATGGCTCCGCCGGCCGGTCGCCGGCACGCTCTTCCTGGCCGGCGAGGCGCTGGCGGGCGGACGCAACGGGACGGTGCACGGCGCAATCGAAGAAGGCCGCCGGGTGGCGCGCGCGGTACTCGGCGCGTAGCGTCCGGAGGCCGGCGCGGCATGGAACCTGTTCGCTGCTCGCGACGTTAGCTCCGAAACCCTTCGAGCAGGGAGACGTTGCGCATGGAGTCCTCGCTCCCGACGGAGCCCCGCCCGGCCGTCCGCCGTCACCATGGAATCGTCCGCTTCACCCACTGGCTCAATGCGGTCGTTCTGATCGGCATGATCGCGAGCGGGCTCCAGATCTACACCGCCTTCCCGCACTTCGGACAAAAGGGCGCGGTGCTCCCGGTGCCGAACCCGCTCGACTCGAGTCACGGCCACATGGTCCCGATGTGGGCCCGGCTCGGCGGGTGGCTGGCCGGCGGACTCAACTGGCACTTCGCGCTCGCGTGGCCTTTCGTCATCACCGGCGTCATCTATCTCGTCTACCTGGGCGTCTCCGGTGAGTGGCGCTACCTCCTGTTCCGTCCATCGGATGTGCGCCCCGCGCTCGAGATGCAGCTCTACTACCTGCGGCTTCGGAAGGAGCACCCGGCGCAGGGGAAGCACAATGCGCTGCAGAAGGGCGCCTACACATTCATCGTGGTGCTCGGCGCCATTTCAGTGGCGAGCGGCTTCGCCGTCTACAAGCCGGTGCAGTTCGGCTGGCTCACGACCGTCTTCGGCGGCTACGAGCTGGCGCGCTACTGGCACTTCATCGCGGTGTGGCTGTTCATCGCGTTCATCGCGGTGCACGTGGTGATGGTGCTGCTGGTGGATCCCGCCTCGCTCCGCGCCATCTTCACCGGCTGGTACCGCGGGAGGTTTCCGAGCCATGGCTGACCCGAGCGGTCTCTCCAGACGGGACTTCTTCCGGTTGGGACTGGTGGCCGGACCGGCGGCGCTGGTCGCGGCGTGCGGCTGGGACGGCGGCGCTGCGCTGCGCCCCAGGCTCTCCGCCGTCTCGCGTCTGAACGACTGGGTGGGCGAGCACGTGCTGCTCTCTTCCAGCCGCCTGGCGCGCACCTATCCCGAGTCGGCCCGCAGCCGCACCATGCCTAACTATCACGTCGGCGACTCGACGCCGATGCTGGCCGATCCCGCGAGCTGGGCGCTGAACGTCGGAGGCCTGGTGCGGAAGCCGGCGCGGCTCACCCTCGAGCAGCTCCAGGCGCTGCCGCGCACGAGCTACACGGTGAAGCACCACTGCGTCGAGGGATGGACCACGATCGCGAGCTGGGCCGGCGTGCCGCTCGCGGCGATCGCGGCGCTGGTCGAGCCGACCGACCGCGCGCGATACGTGCGGTTCGATTCCTTCGACCGCGACCCGCAGGGCACCGCCTACTCCAACGGGTGGGACCTCAAGAGCGCGATGCACCCGCAGACGATCCTCGCCTACGGCTTCAACGGCCGGCCGATCATGCCGGATCACGGCGCGCCGCTCCGGCTCTACTCGCCGATCAAGCTGGGATACAAGCTGACCAAGTACCTCACGGCCGTGACCTTCACGGCAGATCGGCCCGGAGGGTACTGGGAGGATCAGGGCTATCCGTGGTTCGGCGGGCTCTGATCGCCACACGGATGCACGGCACTCGGCGGCGGCGGACTGTCGGGAGGCGTGAAGACGGCGAGGTATCCCTCCGACGGGATGAGCTGGTACACATCCTCGAACTCGTATCCCACCGCCGCCATCTCGCAGCGCAAGAGCGCGAGCGGCGTTCCGTGCGAGAGGATCGGCCGCTCGAGATCCACCACTCCGACGCGCGCACCGGGCGCAAGCGCCGGCACCAGCCGGGCGAGGAAGCCGAATGGATCGGTGATCTCGTGGTACATGTGGCTCAGCAACGCCACGTCCACCGACGCCGGCGGCAGCGCCGGATCTCCCGGCCGGCCGAGCACCGTCTGCACCGACACGAACCCCTCGGCGTTGAGCCGAGCCTGGAGCTCGGCGAGATAGGCCGGATCAATGTCCTCGGCGTACACGGTGCCGACGCCGCCGAGCCGGCGGGCCACGCGCATCGTGTAGTACCCCGCGCCCGCGCCGAGGTCCGCGACCCGCACGCCGGGCCCGATCCGAAGCAGATCCATCACCCGGTCGGCCTCGCCGGTCCGGTCGCGCTCCAGTTCGCTTGCCCATGCCGGTGCCACGACGCGCGCGACCCGTCGCGCAGGACCCGGGTAGACGGTGTCGCCGGGCGGTTCCGTCGTCTGCGCGCGCGCGATGCCGGTGCCGAATGCGAGCGCGACCGCGACGGCCGGCATCGCCAGCGTGACCCGGAGCCGGCTTCGTCCCTGCCGGCCGATCATCCGGTGCGCGTCATCTGAACCGATCTGATTCATCGCTGCTCCGGGCTCCGCGGGCGCGCCGCACTTGCGGTTCGACTCTCCGCCGACCAAGATAAGCCGCCCGTCACCCGCCCTGGAGAACGATGACGCGGACCGCGTTCCTCGGTACCGGACACGCCGTGCCCGATCGCGTGGTCACCAACGACGATCTCTCCCGCGTCATGGACACGAGCGACGAGTGGATCACCACCCGCACCGGCATCCGCGAGCGCCACTGGGTGCGGGAGGGCGAAACCGGCGCGGCACTGGCGCTCCGCGCCAGTCACGCGGCGCTCGCCGCCGCAGGCACCGGACCGGACGATCTGGACGCGATCGTCTATGCCACCTCGACGCCCGACCACTTCGCCCCCGGCAACGGCGTCTACCTCCAGCACCAGCTCGGCGCCGGATCGATTCCGGCGATCGACATCCGCACCCAATGCAGCGGCTTCGTGTATGCGCTTTCGGTGGCGGACGCCTGGATCCGCACCGGCCAGTATCGCCACGTGCTCGTCGCCGCCGCCGAGGTGCAGTCCACCGCGATGGACGTGTCCACGGCGGGACGCAACACCGCCGTCATCTTCGCCGACGGGGCCGGAGCCGTCGTCCTCGGCCCGACGGACGATGCCGGGCGGGGGATTCTCGCCTTCGACCTTCACTCCGATGGGCGATACGCCGAGAAGCTCTGGGTGGACGTGCCCGGCTCGATGTACCACCCGCGCGTCTCCCCGGAGCAGCTCGCCGAAGGGCGCCATTTCCTCCAGATGGACGGGAAGGAAGTCTTCCGCCACGCCGTGGAGCGAATGCCCGAGTCGGTGCGCGCGGTGCTTCAGCGCGCCGGGTTCGGCCTGGACGCGCTGAAGCTCCTGATTCCGCACCAGGCCAATCTCCGCATCTCGGAGATGGTGCAGCGCAATCTCGGCCTTCGAGACGATCAGGTGTACAACAACATCATGTGCTACGGCAACACCACCGCCGCAACGATCCCGATCGCGCTGGACGAATGCGTCCGAGCCGGCCGCCTCGCACCCGGCGACGTGCTGGCCATGACGGCATTCGGCTCCGGCTTCCTCTGGGGCAGCGCGGCGATCCGCTGGTAGGCGCAGACGCGAAGAGCGGCGGGACACAGGCTCCCGCCGCTCTTCCAGTCGGCTCGCGCATACATTCAGCTCACGGATACTTACGCCAGTAGTACTCGCGGTCCCTCGTGGCCCGCGCCCGGTAGAGCTGCTCCTCCTCGTCATCGGCATCGGACACGAAGAGGTGCAGCGAGCCCGGCCACATCGTCGCCTGCAGGGACCAGTTGGCCGACGGCGCATGCAGCACCCACTGAAGCGCGCCGCCGCCGGCATCGGTCAGGTGTACATCGCTCGCGCGCTCCAGCGGCACGCTGGCAGGAATCCCCGCCAATGCCGCTTCGATCGGATCGAACTGGAGCTCCGCATCGGTCCAGCTGCGGAACATTACCTTTCCGTGCACCGGTGTTTCGCCGTCGGGCAGCTCCAGCTCCGTCTGCCACTCGCCGAGCAGGTCCCATGCGTGGTCCATCGGACCTATGTTCGGCACCATCACCGTCGGATGCTTGGGCACGTGTCGCCTCCCTTTCCCGGCATCCCCCGTGGGCCGCTGAATCCTTCCGCAGCGGCGTTCCGTATTGGAACCCATTTCGCACCGTACCGCAACCGAGAGCGCTTCCATGTTCGGCACGATCCATTCCCTCGTCTGGACCGCCATCGCCGCTGTCGCCGGCGTCGGCGGCTATTGCTTTACCCGCAACTTCGTCCGTCACCGGCTCCGCTTCGTGGATGCCGCCCGCTCGCCGCTTGCGCCGATCGTAGCGGGCGCGGTGGCGTTCGGCATCGGCTGCGTGGCCGCTCTGCTGCCCTTCGTCACGCTCGGCACGGCGGTGGTGTTTGCGCTCGGGGCCGGCTTCGGGACCGCGAGCGGCGCGAGAGCGCTGCAGCGCGGCGAGTGGTCGCAGCGCCAACTCACCCGTTGACGTCGGACCGGTCGCCCCTCGCACCATCGTCGTGCCGTGGTGCTACACTGGCCCGCCCGATATCTTGCGGCCATGTCAGACGTCACATGCATGCGGTGCGGCGAGACGCGGGCGCGGATGGCGTTTCGCCCCTTCAACACCGAAACCGGCCAGCGGCTGTACGACGAGATCTGCGGCGTGTGCTGGGGCGAGTGGCTCAAGACCCAGCAGCAGCTGATCAACCACTACGGGCTCAACCTCCGCGACGCGGGCGCGAAGGAGTTCCTGATGAAGAACATGGAGCAGTTCCTCAGCGCGCCACGCTGAAGCGAAAGACGATGTCCACCGCCGGGCCCGCCGGCTCCAGGTCTTCCGTCATCCCGATCTTCCACTCGCGCCCGCTCCGCGTCGCCAGGACCCAGCCGAAGTCGAGCGACAGCTCCCGGCGATCCATCGCCGGCAGTCCCGTGTCATGGTAATACGGTGAATGGTAGAAAAGGTTCGCGTAGAGCGACTGCCGTCCCCAGAACCGGAACCGCAGCCCGGAGCTGGCCGATACGAAAAGGATGCGTTGGTACTCCGAGACGTCGCCGTGCCGCGGCGTGAGCCCGCCGCTGAGACTTCCCTCCAGCCACAGCGCGCGACTCACCGGCAGCCGCACCGTGTTGAGCAGGCTCGCCGACACGGTGCCGCGACCGTACCCTGCGGGCGCGGTGCTGGTGGGGAGCGAGAGCGCAAACACGCTCTGCACCTTCACCCGTCGCCCGAAGCGCCGACCGACGCCCAACCGCGAGTCGCCCAGGAACAATGACGAGGCGTCACGCTGGATGAAGCGACCGTCGGGTAGTGCCATCCGGTAGGCGAACTCGTTCCGCGGCCGCGCCTCGCGCTCGGGCAGCGTGATGCCGAGCAGACCGTGGTACCAGTCGAGAAAGCCGTCGAGAAAGCCGGCGTACGCGCCGCCCGCCGTCACCTCGCCCAGCAGAAAGGTGCGCGCATCCAGCTCGCGCCGCACCGTCGCGCCGATCCGCATGACCTCGGCGTCCACCAGCACGCCGGTCCCGGCGCTCGGGCGCGACTCCGACTCGATCATGTTGGCGTAGTCCAGCGACAGCGCCGTGTGCCAGCGCCGCGAGTCCGCCGGGTGATACGGCTCGAAGCCGAGCGCGCTGCGCGAGGTCGCGAGCGGGTTGATCGGCATGTAGCCGGGCAGATCGAGCGGCGCCTGCGCCTCGGTAACGCGCGGCGCCGCGACGAGCACGAACGCGAGCAGGAGCTCCCCGGCGCGGTGGCGCCAGGTGTGGAGGAGCGGGTTTCGCGAAGGCACAGCGGAGTATAGACCACCCGGCGATGTCTCGGGGTACATCGGGGCCGCCCATTGACAGCGCCGGAGCGCGGCCTGTACCTTGGCTGCATGGCGCATCCGACGAACTTCTGGTTCTTCTACTTTACCAACCCCGGCGCGGCTCGAGCTGCGTTCGGTGCCGGTAGAGTGCGCTAGCGCTTCAGCCGAACCGAACCCTCGACGCCCCGCCGGCCTGCCGGCGGGGCGTCTTCGTTTTCACATCACCCAGTTCACCACCGACGCAATCCATGGAGCATCGCATGCGAGTCGCCATCCAGGGCACCCACGGCGCGTTCAGCGAGGCCGCAGCGCGCCGCCGCTGGCCCGATCTCGACGTCGTCCCCTGCCGCGAGGTGCGGGACGTCGTCGAGGCGGTGCATGCCGGCCGTGCCGATGCCGGCTGCCTGCCGGTCGAGAATTCGCTCATCGGCTCCGTCACCACGACGTACGACATCCTGCACGAGGCGTTCGGCGACGGCACCCTGCGGCTCACCCACGAGGTGCTGCTGCCGGTACATCACACCATCATGGCGCTGCCGGGCAGCGATCTCTCGCAGATCCGCCGGGTCCTCTCGCACCCGGTTGCCCTGGGCCAATGCCGCGTGTGGCTCGGCGAGCACCTGCCGGGCGTCGAGCTGGTGAGCGCGTGGGACACCGCCGGCAGCGCGGAGATCGTCGCGCGGGAAGCGAACCCGGCGCTGGCCGCGATCGCCGCGCGCCACGCCGCTGACGCGCACGGCCTGGTGCCGCTGGACGAGCACGTCGAGGACGATCCCAGCAACCAGACCCGCTTCCTCTGCTTCACCACCGCCGCGACCGCGGAGCGTGAGACGGTGGCGGGGCCCTGCAAGACGTCGCTCATCGTGTCGCTGGACCACCGGCCCGGCGCGCTGGCGCACTCGCTCCAGGCGCTCGGCGCGCGGGGCGTGAACGTCACCGCGCTCCAGTCGCGGCCGGAGCCGTCGGCGCCGTGGACCTATCGCTTCTACTTCGACATCGAGGGCGCGACGCACGAGCCCCGCGTCGCCGAGGCGCTGGAGGAGATCGAGGCGATGTCGGCCAAGTTCATCGTGCTGGGCAGCTATCAGGCGTGGACCCAGGGCGTGCCGTCGTTCCAGGTGACCCACCCGACGCCGGCGCATCACGCGCGAAAGCCGGAGATCCCGCTGATGGACCGGCGGCGGAAGCCGGAGGGGACGGTGGTGCAGATCCGGCATCTGTCGATCGGCGGTGCCGAGCCGGTGCTGATCGCGGGCCCGTGCTCGGTCGAGAGCCGGGAGATGATCCTCGACACCGCCGACCTGGTCGCCGCGGCCGGCGGCGACATGCTGCGCGGCGGCGCGTTCAAGCCGCGCACGTCGCCGTACGACTTCCAGGGTTTGGGTGTGAAGGGACTCCGCTACCTCGCCGAGGCGCGCGAGCGCACCGGGCTGCCGGTGGTGACGGAGGTGCTGAGCTGGGAGGAGGTGCCGCTGGTCGCCAAGTTCGCCGACATGCTCCAGATCGGCGCGCGCAACATGCAGAACTTCACCCTGCTGCGCGCGGCGGCGCGGAGCGGGCTCGCGGTGCTGCTCAAGCGCGGCGCCGGGGCGACGGTGGAGGAGTGGCTGATGGCGGCGGAGTACGTGCTGGCGGAAGGCAATCCTAACGTGGTCATGTGCGAGCGCGGCATCCGCACCTTTGAGCGGGCGACCCGTCACACCCTCGATCTGAACGCGGTGACGCTGGTGCTGGAGCGATCGCACCTGCCGGTGATCGTGGACCCGAGCCACGCCGCCGGCGTCCGGAGCCTGGTGACGCCGCTCGCGATGGCGTCACTCGCGGCCGGTGCCGCGGGCCTCATCGTCGAAATGCACCCCGATCCGGCCAACGCCATGAGCGACGGAGCGCAGAGCCAGGATCCGGCGATGTTCCGCGATCTTGCCGCCCGGGTCCATCCGGCGCGGCCGGCGCGGGGAGCCCCGACGCGCGTGGCGTAGCGCGTCGGGGCAGCGGTCAGGGCACCACCCTCGACCGCCGGCCCACCAGCAACCGGTAGATCAGCAGCAGAATCATCGCGCCGATGATCGACGCAATGATGCCGGGACCCGAGCCTGCTTGATTGTACCAGCCCAACGCCCGGCCGAGGAACCCGGCCAGTACCGCACCCGCCACTCCGAGAAGCATCGTGATGATGATGCCGCCGGGATCGCGTCCCGGCATCAGCAGCTTGGCGATCGCTCCGACCACCAGGCCGATGATCAGTGTCCACAGCAGTCCCATAGGGCCCTCCTCCTGGGTGGGAGGAACTTAGGTCCGCCCTGGTCCGGCCTCTGTGACTCTGGTTACAGGCGTGATACCGGTTACATCCGATCGCCGTCGCCGCCCCGGTCGTGGTCGCCGTCGTCGGGGCGCCCATCCCGCTGCTCCGGGAGCTTCCCGGTGACGGTCTCGTGCTTCCGGTTCCGGAGCACGTCGAGCTTGAACGTCTCGCCCGAGTCATAGCTTCGGAGGATGCGGAGCAGCTGGCCCGGGCTCGCCGCCTTGCGGCCGTCGATCGCCTGGACCACGTCACCCGCCTTGAGGCCGAGCGCGCTGTTCTTCCCCACACTCAGCACCAGCACTCCGTCGCTGGTGCCGAAATACTGGCCGAGGTCCGGATTGAGCGGCGCGAGCTCGAGGTTGGCGAGTGGCGAGTCGAAGGAGAACTGCATCCGGGGCATCTCGGTCTCCCAGCGCTGCATCCCGGGTCCCATCATCGGCATCCGCATCTCGCCGCGGTCAGCCCCGTCGCCGAAACCATAGGCGAAGCTCCGTCCGTCCGGGCTCGCCCGGAAGAAGCTGGGCTCGTCCGCCGTCACGACTGAGACGGTCTTCCGGTCGCTGCCACGACGGTACTCCACCTTCACCGTGTCGTTCGGCGCCAGCTTGGCGGCGAGCTCGATGAGCTTGAGGCCCGGCAGCGAGCGCGCCTCACCACCGGTCGGCTGCTTGCTGTCGGACGCGGCGCCGAGGAGCGATTGGCCGTTGAGCCTGGTGATGACGTCGCCGGCACGGATGCCGGCCTCATCCGCGGGGCCGCCGGGAGTGACGCCGTCGACGTACGCGCCGACCGAGTCGGTGTCCCGCGCCCGCAGATTGACGCCGATGCCGAGCCGCGCGCGGCGGTTCATGATGAAGCCGGACATCTGATTGTCGGGACCGGAGCGGAAGACGCGGGTCCGCATGCGGGGCTCGTCCTGCTGAGCATGCGCCAGCACCGGAAGCGCCAGCGCGAGGCTGCAGGCGGCGAGGACTGACGAAAGTCGGAACATGGATGGTCTCCTAGAGGCCGACGTTGCTGGCGCGGGTGACGTGCACATCCACCAGCGCATCGAGCAGCCCGACGCGCTCGCGCCAGAGCTGAAGCCGCCGCGCCTCGCGATCGGTCTGCGCCTGGAGCAGCTCGGCCGCTTCCAGCTCGCGGTCGAGTCCGGCGATGCGATCTTCCAGCTCCTCGGCGATGCGAGCGGTGCGGCCGTCGAGCGGGCGGGCATCGGGGTCGTACTGGCGGATGGTGGCCTCGAGCGCGGCCGAGTGCTGCTTCTGGGTGTCGATCGCCTGCTCGGTGGCGGAGAGACTGGCGGGATGCGCGACATCGTGCCGGATGGTGACCACCAGCGCGAGCGACGCGGCGAGCGCGAGGCCCGCCGCGCCGAGGAGCCGTACCCGCCGGCCGCGACGCTCGCGGCGGATCCGAGCTGTCACCGCGGGCCAGGCATCCCGCGCCGGCCGGAGCGCGGGCAGCGCGCGGAGCCGCGCCACCCGCTGGTGCACGGCGTCCAGCTCCGCCTGGCAGCCCGGGCAGGCATCGAGGTGCTCGCGGGCGGCGGCGGCGCCGGGCTCAGCGCCGGGCTCGCGCAGCGCCAGGAGCTGCTCCAGGGTGAGGTGCGCCGTCATCGGGCCACCTCTTCCCCGAGCCAGCGGCGGAGCCGGGTGTGGGCGCGGGCCAGTTGCGACTTCGAGAAGCTGGTGGTGCGGCCCATCATCAGCGCGATCTCTTCGTGGGTGTAGCCCTCGACGTCGTGCAGCCAGACCACGGCGCGGGACACTTCGGGCAACCGCTCGAGCGCCGCTTCGAGGTCCATGCGCAGCGCGGTCTCGTCGCGACGCAGCCCGGGGGCGGGGGCGTCCTCAGCCAGCTCGTCGGTGTCACGATAGCGGTTCCGGCGGAGCCGCATGAGCGCCTTGCTCGCGGCGATGGTGCGGATCCAGCCCCAGAGGCTCCCCTCCTGCCGGAAGTGGCCGATGCTGCGACACACCTCGAAGAAGGTTTCCTGGAGCACGTCCTCGGCGTCTTCGGCGGTGCGGCAGATCCGGCGGGCGAGGTTGTAGACCGGGGCCTCGAAGGCGCGGTAGAGCGCCTCCAGCGCGGCCGGGTCACCCGCGCGGGCTCCGGCGACCACCGCCTCCGCATTGGCCACCGGGATCAGATCCATGGTGAGGGTCCGTGTCATGGTGCCGGAAAGATGCCTCCGCGGCCGGAATGGTCGCACGGGGGCGTGTTATGTTGTCCGGATGGCGACTACGTCATCCCCCGCGATCTGGCTTCACCACCTCGAGGACGAGGCCGATGCGGCGTACCTCTACCGCGAGCTGGCCCAGGCCGAGCGGGACCCGGCCAAGTCCCGCATCTACGAGGAGCTGGCCGGGGTGGAGGATCGCCACGTCGAGATGTGGCGCAAGGTGCTCCAGGATCACGGCCACGACGCCCCGGAGCCGACGCCCTCGCGCGGCGCCCGGCTGCGGGCGTGGCTCGCCCGCAGGTTCGGCAGCGGGCTCCTCCTCCCGATGCTGCTCGACGAGGAAGGCCGCGAGGCCAAGGGTTACCTCAACCTCTATCAGAGTGAGCCGGAGGGCGCCGTCGGCCCGACGGCGCTGACGCTGGCCAAGGAATCGAAGCAGCACGCGCAGACGCTGGCCAGCCTGAGCGGCGCCGAGGGCGAGCCGTGGCACCGGACATCGGCCGGCGGCATCATGCGCAACCTGGTGTACGGCTTCAACGACGGGCTCACCGCCAACTTCGGCCTCGTGGCCGGCATGATCGGCGCCCAGGCGAGTCTCGCGTCCAGCGGGCACGCGCTGGTCGTGGCGGGCATCGCGGGCACGGTGGCCAACGCGCTTTCGATGGGCTCGTCCGGCTATCTCGCCGCCAAGAGCGAGCGCGAGGTGTTCGAGCACGAGATCGCGATGGAGCGGGAGGAGATCCGGCTCATGCCCGACCTGGAGCGCGAGGAGATGAGCCTGGTCTATCAGGCCAAGGGCATTCCGAAGGGCCAGGCGGACTCGCTCGCCGCGCGGGTGATGCAGGACCCGGAGCAGGCGCTCCAGGAGCAGGTGCGCGAAGAGCTCAACATCGGCGAGGCGACCAGCACGCCGCTGCGGGAGGCGTGGATCACCGGGGTGGCGACGGCGTTCGGCTCGCTCATTCCGGTCGCGCCCTTCCTGCTGAGCACCAGCCGCGCGGCGATCTGGACCTCATTCGTCATCGCGATGCTCTCGCACTTCGGCGTCGGCGCCGCGCGGAGCGTCTTCACCGGCCGCGGCGTCTTCCGCAGCGGTTTCGACATGTTCATCGTGGGACTGGGCGTGGCGGGCGTGGGGTACGTCGTGGGCGAGTGGGTGGTCACCCTGCTGTGAGCGGGCGCGCCCGCCAGCGCGGGTTCGCTTCGGACTCCGGCTCCAGGCGGAGGTCGGTCAGACCACGATGTTGATGAGCCGGTTCGGCACGTAGACGACCTTCCGGATCTCCTTCCCACCGGTGAAACGCCGCACGCTCTCTTCCGCGCCCGCCGCGGCGAGCGCCTGTTCCTCCGATGCGTCACGCGGCACCGTGACCCGGCCGCGGGTCTTCCCGCTCACCTGCACCGCCAGCTCCACCTCCGTCGCGGCGATGAGCCGCTCGTCCCACGCGGGCCAGCGGGCGTCGAACACCGAGGTCTCGTGCCCCATCCGCTCCCAGCACTCCTCGGCGAAGTGGGGCGCGAACGGCGCCAGCATGATGACGAGACTCTCGATGATGTGCCGCTCGCAGCAGTTGTCCTCCCGCAGCGTGTTGACCAGCTCCATCAGCGCGGCGATCGAGGTATTGTAGCGCAGCGACTCGAGGCCTTCGCTCGCCTTCTTGATCGTCGCGTGCCACTTGGCCACGGTCTCCCGCCGCACCTCGGCGCTCTCGCAGTCGGTGCCGGGCCGGGCGCACTCGTTCACCATGCCCCAGACCTTGTCGAGGAAGCGACGCGGGCCGCTGATGCCGTCGTCGCGGAAATCGCCGCCTTCCTGGAACGGTCCGAGAAACATCAGGTACATGCGGAAGGTGTCGGCGCCCCAGCGCGCGATGTACTCGTCGGGGATGACGACGTTGCCGCGGCTCTTCGACATCTTCGCGCCGTCCTTCACGATCAGCCCGTGCGCGCGGAACTTCGCGAACGGCTCGTCGAAGCGGACGTGACCCAGCTCGTGCAGCACCATCGCGAGGAAGCGGGAATAGAGCAGGTGCAGCACCGCGTGCTCGTTGCCGCCGATGTAGGTCGTCACCGGGCACCACCGGCGGGTGCGCTCGGCGTCGAAGGGCACGTCGCCGAACTCGGTGCTCGGATAGCGCAGGTAGTACCAGGCCGAGTCGAGGAAGGTGTCGGAGACATCGGTTTCACGCCGGGCGCGCTCGCCGCAGGTGGGGCACGGCACGTAGTACCACTCCTCGTGCCGGGCCAGCGGCGAGACGCCGGTGTCGTCCGGCCGGAAATCCTCGATGGGCGGCAGCTCGACCGGCAGGTCGCTTTCCGGCACCGGCACCACGCCGCAGCGGTCGCAGTAGATGACCGGAATCGGCGGGCCCCAATAGCGCTGGCGCGAGATGCACCAGTCGTGCAGCCGGAACTGGATGATGCCGCGCCCGATGCCCTGCCGCTCGAGCCACCCGATGATCGCCGTCTTCCCTTCGTCCACCGACATGCCGGTGAACTCGCCGGAGTTGATCAGCTTCCCGCCGCCGACGTGCGCCGCGGTGACCGCGGGCGGCTCGCCCTCCCGCTCGGTGCCGTCGCCGCCGTCGATCACCGGCAGGATGGCCAGCTCGTACTTGCGGGCGAACTCGAAGTCGCGCTCGTCGTGCGCCGGCACCGCCATGATGGCGCCGGTGCCGTACTCCATCAGCACGTAGTCCGCGATCCACACCGGGATCGGCCGGCCGGTGGCGGGGTTCCGCGCAAAGGCGCCGGTGAAGACGCCGGTCTTCTCCCGCTCGCCGACCTTGCGGGAGACGAGGTCCTTGCTGCTTGCCTGACGGCGGTACTCGTGCACCACCTCACGTTGCGCCGGCGTCGTGATCTCCAGTACCAGCGGGTGCTCCGGCGCCAGCACCATGAAGGTCGCGCCGAAGAGCGTGTCGGGCCGGGTGGTGAAGACGCTCAGGGCCTGGCCGTGCTCCAGCGGGAAGCGGATCTCGGCGCCCTCCGAGCGGCCCAGCCAGTTGCGCTGCGCCGTCGTGGTGCTGTCGGACCAGTCCATCTTCGACTTGTCGTCCAGATCGGCGAGCAGCCGGCCGGCGTAGTCGGTGATCCGGAAGAACCACTGCTCCAGGGTGCGCTGCTCCACCACGGCGCCGCAGCGCTCGCAGCGGCCGTCCACCACCTGCTCGTTGGCGAGCACGGTCTTGTCGTTGGGGCACCAGTTGACCGCGGCGGCCTTCTTGTACGCCTTCCCCGCCTTCAACAGCTGCAGGAAGAGCCACTGGGTCCACCTGTAATAGTGCGGATCGGTGGTGGCGAGCTCGTGCCGCCAGTCGAACATCCCGCCGATGCGCACCAGCTGGCGGCGGAAGTTGGCGATGTTCTGCGGGATCAGCACCGCCGGATGCACGCCGACCTTGAGCGCGTAGTTCTCCGAGTGGATGCCGAACGCATCGTAGCCGATCGGCTCGAAGACGTCGTAGCCCTGGAGCCGCTTGAAGCGGCCGTACACGTCGCTGCCGGTGAAGGCGAACATGTTCCCGACGTGCAGCCCTTCGGCCGACGGGTAGGGGAACATCATCAGGTTGTAGAACGGCCGCGCGGCGCGATCGAGGTCGGGCTCGTTGGTGTGCCGCTCGGCCCACTTCGTCTGCCACTTGGCTTCGACGACGTCGGGCTGGTAGGTGTCGGTGGTCGTGCGCGTGTCGGACATAGGGGGCGAAATCTATGGCGGCGCGGGGCGAAGCGGTATAATTCGGCTCCCCCGCAGATCCGGATCCCTCATGGCCGACGAGCGCAAGAAGTTCGTCTACTCGCTGCATGGCATGGTGCTGGCCGCGATCGGCGCGCTCGCGCTGCTGGTGGCGTGGCTCCTCTGGCACGCGCTGACCCGACATGCCGGCGACCCGCGGCCCGGACTGATCGTGCTGATCCTCACCGCCGGCTTCGTCGTCGCGGGCGTCGTCCTGGAGCAGATCTTCGTCCGCTGGCTGTTGAGCGCGGTGCTGGCGCCGGCGGGCAAGGCGGCGGGAGTCGCGATGCGGGTGTCCCAGGGCGACCTGCGCGAGGTGAAGATCCGGGCGGACGGTCGCACCGACGGGCTCACGATGGCGGTCGGCCGGATGGTGGGCCAGCTCCGCACGCTGGTGGACGCGATCCACGCGAGCGCCAACGACGCGGCCGCGATGGCGCAGGAGATCGCCGCGTCGACCGAGCAGATGAGCGCGTCCACCGAAGAGGTGGCGAGCACCACCGGCGACCTCACGGAGCGGGCCAACCAGCAGGCGCAGCTGGTGCGCGCCGCCGCCGACGACGCCGGCAAGATCCTGGTGATCGCGAAGCAGCTCGCCGGCGGCGCGGAGCAGGCCGCCGAGCGGAACTCGGCGCTGGCGCGGGTGGCGCGATCCCATCGCGAGCGGCTCGATGCCAGCACCGCCGAGCTTCAGCGCCTGGCCGACGAAGTGGAACGCGGCGCCAAGGAGGCGGAGGCGCTCGCCGCCGCGTCGGAAGAGATCCAGAAGTTCGTCACCCAGACCAAGGCGATCGCCAAGCAGACCCACATGCTGGCGCTCAACGCCTCCATCGAAGCCGCGCGCGCGGGCGAAGAGGGACGCGGCTTCAGCGTCGTCGCCGAAGAGGTGCGGAAGCTCGCCGCGCAGGCGGCCCAGTCGGCCACCTCCACCAGCGACACGGTGCAGAGCATCGTGCTCCGGGTGCATCAGGCGCGGGAGCGGCTGCTCCGGCTCGGGAGCGGCGGCATGGCGGCGCGCGACGCGGCCCACGCGGCGGCAGACGGCCTCGCGACCGTCGCCGCGGAGGCGGAGGAGAACGATCAGTGGACTCGCCGCATCTCCACCTCCGCCGAGGAGGTGCGCGGCCTGATCGAGGGAATCGCCGGCCGGATGCGCGAGGTCTCGGCGGGGACGGAAGACTACGCCGCCGCCGCGGAGGAGATCGCGGCGGCGGCGCAGCAGCTCAACGCGTCCACTGAAGAAATCAGCAGCTCGGCGGGTCAGCTCGCGGGCGCGGCCGAGAAACTCACGCAAGCGGTCGGCGGGTTCCGGCTTTCCTGAGTTACGACGCCTTCCGAAGCGCCGCCTCCAGCCGATCGTCGGCCGGCGCGCGGCCTCGCGCGGTGTACTGCTCGTAGAACACGCGCGCCTCGGCGAGATCCCCGGCCGAGATGAACCGCGGGCCGAGCCGCCCGCACCCTTCCAGCCCGATGGCGAAGAGATCGCGTGCCGTCGCCGCGATGCGCGGCTCCGTGAGGCCGCGGTCGCCGGCGATGCGGAGACGCGCGAGGTCCGGTGCGCCGAGCAGCGCGCCGGCATCCATCGCGGCACGCTCGTCGTACGCGATCCCGGCGAGCAATGCGACGGGCGCGGCCCATGATTCGGGGCCCACGCTGTCGGCCGAGCGCACCTCGAAGCAGCCGCGGGGCCGGACCTCGGGGAAGAGCGTCGTGAGGTGCGCGCGCCATTCGGCCTCGGTGGCGACGCCGCGCCGGATCCGGCCGACGAACGGAAGCTGCTCGCCCTCCGGCGTGGGATGCAGGAAGTCCGGCGCGCAGAGCGCGAACTCGAGGTACGCCGCGACCGGCGCTCCGTCACCGAACGGAAGACCGGTGCGGCTCGCGTCCACGTTCCGCCAGGTGTGCGCGCGCTGGCTCGGCCGACCGGTGACGTGGCCGGCGTAGAACGGTGAGTTGGCGAAGATGGCGCTCACGTACGGTGCCGCGGCGTTGAGCAGGCGCCAGCGCGCGAACGGCTGCGTGCCGCCGTCGAGACAGAGCTGAAACGCCGCCGTCTGCCGCATCATCCGGCCGCCGGGCGCGCCGAGCCGCGCGAAGTAGTCCGCCATGCGGCAGTAGCGCTCGGTGAAGAGCTGCAGCGGCGCCCGCTGGAGCGGGTTCCACGGATCCATTCCCTCGCACAGCAGCTCGATACCCATGCCCCGCGCCGCCTCCCGGAGCGGGAGCAGGACGCGGCGCAGCTCGTCCAGCAGCTCGCTCGCCGACGCGCCCGGCGCGGAGCTGTACTCGATCTGTCCGCCGGGCTCGAACGAGATGGTGCCGAGGCCCGGAAGATGGAAGCTGGAGACGCCGGCGGGCGACACGACCTCCTCCCATCGGAGCGGCGCGCCGTGCATACGGAGGAGACGCAGTGTCGAGACCTCCGCCTCGGGATCGATGCTCGCGATGCGGTGGGTCTCGAGGTCTATGGGTAGCAGCTCGACTTCGGCGCCGACGCGGAGCATGTCGGCGCCGGCGGGCGCCCGCGGGAAGAGCTGCTGCTCGACGCCGTGCGCGAGGGCGGCGAGGTCGGTGATCATCGGGCCGCTCATGGCAACGGCGCCGCCAGCGCGAGCGCAAAGCGGCCCTCCGGATCGGTGCGCCAGTCGGCCAGCGAAAGGTCCGCGTCGCTCAGCATGCCGACGGCGGTGGCGCGGTCGTACTTGCAGCTGATCTCGGTGCGTACCGACTCACCTTCCTCGAACGCGACGACGCCGATGCCGGGAATCGTCACTTCCTGCGCGCGCACCGCGACAAGGTGCATCTCGATCCGGTGCGCCGCGCGCCGGTAGAACGCGAGGTGCCGGAATCCGCCGAGATCGAAATCGGCGCGGACGCGCTCGTTCAGCACCTGCAGCGCATTCAGGTTGAACTCGGCGGTGACGCCGCGGGCGTCGTTGTACGCCGCTTCCACCACCGCCACGTCCTTGCGCAGATCCATGCCGAGGAGGAAGCGATCGCCGGGCTGCATCTGGTGGCGTACCCGGCGCAGCAGCCGGATCGCCTCGGGGAAGTTGAAGTTGCCGATGGTGCTGCCGAGGAAGGCGACGAGCATCGGGCCGGGCAGGCGCGGAAGGGTGAACGGCAGCTCCAGATCGGCCACGAGCGGGCGCACCGCGAGCCCGGGATAGTCGCGACGCAGGCGCGCCGCGGTGTCGAGCAGGAACTCCGCGCTCACGTCGAGCGGGAGGTAGACGGGATCGGGAATGCGGGCAGACATCGCGTCGAGAATAAGTCGCGTCTTCTCGGCGGCCCCGGCGCCGAGTTCGACCAGCGCGCGGGGGCGGAGCTGCGCGATCAGCTCCGGCATCCATTCGGCCAGCACGGCCCGCTCGGCGCGCGTCGGGTAGTACTCCGGCAGGCGGGTGATCTCCTCGAACAGCTCGGAGCCGCGGGCGTCGTAGAAGAACCTGGGCGACAGAATCTTCGGCACGGCGCGGAGGCCCGCCTGAATCCCGGCCAGCTCGGCGGCGTCGCCCCGCTCGAGCGCGAATGCCGTGGCGGCCGCGCCGCCGGCAATCCTAGTCATCGCGAGCGCAGCGGAAGCCGCTGAAGATCTGGCGGCGGACGGGATAGTCCCAGTTGCGGAAGCTGCTGCGCGCGACGCCGGGGCGCGTGGCCCACGAGCCGCCGCGGAGGACCTTGTAGTCGGACCCAAAGAACACCTCCGAATACTCGGAGTACGGGAAGCTCCGGAAGCCGGGATACGGGAGGAAGTCCGAGCTGGTCCACTCCCAGACGTCGCCGATCATGCCGTAGCAGCCGATCGGAGACAGGTTCGCTGCGTACGCGCCGATCGGTGCGGTGCCGAAGACGAGCTGATCCACGTTGGCCCGGGCCCCGTTAGGCGGATCGTCACCCCACGGATAGCGGCGGGCGCAGCCGGCGGCGGGATCCCACGTCGCCGCGGCTTCCCACTCCGCTTCCGTCGGGAGCCGCTTGCCGGCCCAGCGGGCGTACGCCTCCGCCTCGTACCAGGAGACGTGGCAGACCGGGTGGGCCGGATCCACCGGCGCCGCGCGGTCCATCGAGCGGGTCCACCATTCGTGGTCGCGCCGCTCCCAGTAGAGCGGTGCCACGGCCCCGCTCTCGCCGAGCCAGCGGCGGCCGCCTTCGGACCACCCGCGTGCATCGGCATAGCCGCCGTCGGCAATGAAGGCGAGGTAGTCGCCGTTCGACACCGGCGCCGCGTCGATCCGGAACGGCGCGAGCGTCAGCGGGTGCCGGGGGCGCTCGTTGTCGTACGCGGCTGTGCGATCGTCGGTGCCGAGCGTGATCTCGCCGCCGGGAAAGCGCACCATGGCGCCGGGGCTGATGCGGCGCGATACCGGCGCCGGCTCGGCGCGGAGTGCCGGCGCGTACGGCTTGCCGCGCTTCAACTGCGCCGTCTGCAGTATCGTCTCCTGATGCTGCTCCTCGTGCTGCGCCACCATGCGCCAGACGTAGCCATCGCGGGTGAGCTCGTTCGACTCGATGCCGCCGGCCGAGAGGCGCGCGGCGACGCGCCGGCGCACGTCGGCGAGCGTGGCGAGCGTCTCGCGGCGGCCGGGCAGCGCGAGTGCGCCGCGCTCGCGACGGGGGTGCTCGAACGGATTGAACAGGCCCGGCATCTCGCCGAACGCGATCGGCCCCACCGTCTGCCGCAGCAGCCACAGCTCCTCGAAGCGCGCGATGTGGCCCAGATCCCAGACGATCGGGCTCATGAGCGGATCGTGCTGCGCGGTGAGATCGGCGTCGCTGAACGGCTCGAGCAGGAGCAGTGTCCGCTCGCGCGCGCCGGCGAGGCGGGCGAGGAGTCCCTGGCGCAGTGCGGCGCCGGGCGCCGGGCGCGTCTGTGTGGCAGTCATCGGGTACTCGCGAAGTTTGAGGTAGCCAACCTACCCGGCACCGCCGGGCGGCGGCGTGGCCCCGGTCACACCGACCCGAGACGGTTGCGGCGGGACGCCGTCGCGGAGTATATGCCCGCCGGCGGACGAGTGGGAAATGTCTTCGCCGCGGTATTGGTTCCCGACCCCGGTCGCTTGCTGCGCTTCCCGCGAGCGTTGTATGTTGGCGCGACGACCGCTCAGGCCGCACGACGACCGCTCTTCAGCCCGCCGAGCTCCGCATGGACCCCGCGCCACCACCCGACTCGCCCCACGCCGGGCCGGCAGCACCGCCCGCACCCGAGCTGCTCGCACGGCGGCGCTTCCTCAGCCGCGTGTCGATTGCGCTCTCGGCGGCCGCCGCGGCCGTGGTGGGCGTGCCGGTGGTCGGCTTTCTGCTCGCGCCGCTCTTCCGTCGCTCGCCGCAGCAATGGCGCGCCGTCGGCGCGGCCGACAGCTTCAAGCTGAACGAGACGGTGAGCGTCACCTTCGAGGACGCGTCACCGCTCTCCTGGTCCGGCGTGACCGCCCGCACCGCCGCGTGGCTCCGCCACGACGCGGACGGCTTCACCGCCTTCTCGGTCAACTGCACCCACCTCGGCTGCCCGGTGCAGTGGCTCGCCGACGCGCAGCTTTTCCTCTGTCCCTGCCACGGCGGCGTCTACAACTCCGACGGTGCCGTCGCTGCGGGCCCGCCGCCCAGGCCGCTCCCCCGCTATCCGGTGCGGGTGCGGCGCGGGCAGGTCGAGATCCTCACCAGTCCGATTCCGCTGGTCTGAGGCGCCGCCGATGCGACGACTGATGGCGTGGCTCGACGACCGCACCGGGCTGATCAGCTGGAGCAAGTGGGCGCTGGAGCATCCGGTACCGCCGCGCACCGGGTGGTGGTACGTCTTCGGCAGCGCGACCTTCCTGGCGTTTCTGCTGCAGGTGGTGACCGGCATCGCGCTCGCGACGGCATACGTCCCCTCGGCGGGCCAGGCATACGAGAGTCTGCGTTTTATCAGCGAGCGGGCGCTGATGGGACACTTCCTCCGCGGGCTCCACTACTTCGGCGCCTCGGCGATGGTGATCCTGATCGGCGCGCACGTCACGCGCACCTACCTGATGGGCGCCTACAAGTTTCCCCGCGAGCTCAACTGGCTGAGCGGCGCGCTGCTGCTGCTGCTCACGCTGGCGCTGGCATTCACCGGCCAGCTCCTGCGGTGGGACCAGACGGCGGTGTGGTCGGTGATCGTCGCGGCGGCGCAGGCGGGCCGCGTGCCGGTGATCGGGCCGGAGCTGGTGAAGCTCGTCCTCGCGGGCGACACGCTCGGGGGACAGACGCTCAGTCGCTTCTTCGCGTTCCACGTCTTCTTCATACCCGCGCTCGTCTTTCTGCTCGTGGCACTGCACCTGGCGCTGGTGCTGCGCCACGGCATTTCCGAGCGGCCCACGCCGGGCGAGCCGGTGGACAAGGCGACGTACCGCCGGCGCTACGCCGAGCTGATGGCGCGCGAGGGCGTGCCCTTCTGGCCCGACGCCGCGTGGCGTGACGTCGTCGCGGGCGCGGTGGTGGTCGCCGTCGTGGCGCTGCTGGCGCTCATCGTCGGACCGCCCGCGCTGGGCAATCCGCCGGATCCGAGCATCCTGCACGCCTACCCGCGGCCCGACTGGTACTTCCTCTGGTACTTCGCGGTGCTGGCGCTGACGCCGAATCACCTCGAGACGATCGTGATCGTCTTCGGGCCGCTGATCTTCGGCGCGATCCTGCTGTTCATGCCGCTGTTCAACACCGGCGAGCGCAGCGTGAAGCGGCGACCGTGGGCGGGGCTGGTCGTCTTCTTCATCGTGTTCGTGATCGCGGCGTTCTGGATGGCGGGCAACAAGGCGCCGTGGTCGCCCGACTTCGAGGCGCAGCCGCTGGCGGCCTCGGTGGTGGGCGACACGACGGCGGCGGTGGTGCGGGGCGCGCGGCTCTTCCACGACAAGGGATGCGAGTACTGCCATCAGATCGGCAGCCAGGGCGGCAAGCGCGGCCCCGATCTCAGCGACGTGGCGACGCGGATGACGCCCGATGCGATGGCGCTCAAGATCACCAACGGCGGGCCGGACATGCCGCCGTTCGTCAGCAATCTCTCCCCCGACGAGCTCCAGGCGATCGTGGCGTTCCTGACTACGCGGAAATAGACGCTCAGCAAAGGCTTCAGCCCCGGCGTAGTGCGCGTACGTCGCACTATCTTTCCCCCCTCGCCGCTCCCGACGTCTCGTCCCGGGAAGGAAGCTGATGCCGGACCGCAGTTTCAGCCGTTACGCCTGGGGCGTGCTCGCCGCCATGCTCGTCGTCATCGCCTGGGGTGCGTTCGTGCGCGCGTCGGGCTCGGGCGCGGGCTGCGGCAGTCACTGGCCGCTCTGCAACGGTGTCGTGCTCCCCCGCTCGCACCGCGTGGCGACGCTGATCGAGTTCGCCCATCGGGTCAGCAGCGGGCTCGCATTCCTGCTCGTCGCGATCCTGGCGCTCTGGGCGGGGCGGGCCCTGCCGCGCGGTCACCTGGCGCGCGGCGCCGCGTTCGCCGCCGTGTTGCTCATGATCACCGAGTCGGCCATCGGTGCCGGGCTCGTGCTGCTGGCCCACGTCGCCACCGATCAATCGGCGGCACGGATCGGCTGGCTCGCGCTGCACCTCACCAACACCTTCTTCCTCCTCGCGGCGCTCGCGCTCACGGCGTGGTGGTCCACGCGCGACGACTACGTCCTCCGGCGCCACGCTCCGGGACCGCTGCTTCCGCTCGCCGCGCTCGGCGCCGGGCTCACGATCGTCCTCGGCATCACCGGCGCCATCGCCGCGCTGGGCGACACGCTCTTCCCCGCCGGCTCGCTCGCCGCCGGCATCGAACGCGACTTCGCGCCCACCGCGCACCTGGCGCTCCGGCTGCGCGTGCTCCACCCGGTGCTCGCGGTAGCGACCGGACTCTTCCTCATGTTCGTCGGCATCGTGGCCGCGTCGCGCTCACCGGCGACGGCGCGGCTCGGCCGGGTGCTCGCCGGCCTCGTCGTGGCGCAGTGGATCGTCGGCAGCGTCAACCTCCTGCTGCTCGCGCCGATTCCGCTCCAGCTCAGTCACCTGGCGCTCGCCGATCTCGTGTGGGTAGTGCTGGTGCTGGTGACCGGCGCGGCGTGCTCCGGCCCCGCGGGTGAGCGCGTCGCCGCGCCGGATCCGGCGGCACTCGCCGCCGCGCAGCGTTAGCCCCGATGCGCGCACCGCAGCCGCCGGCCGCCGGCATCCCCACGTCGCGCACCCGCATCACCGTCGCCCTGGCGGTGAGCGTGGTGGTGCACGCGCTACTGCTCGCCATCGCGCTCGGGCGACTGCATGGCAGCCGGGCGGCGGATGAGCAGCAGCAGCGCGCCGCGGAGCAGCGACAGGTCGAGATGGTGTACATCCCGCCGCCACCGCCGCAGCGCCGAGCCGCCCCGGCGCCGAAGCCCGCTCCCGAGCCGAAGGCGCCTGAGCCCCCGCCGCCCGAGCAGCCGATGCAGACCCGGCCACCGAGCGAAAAGCCGCCCCAGGCGACCCCGCTCGCGGCCGCCGTGCGCGATCTGCTCTCGCCCCGCGCCGAAGCGCCCGACGCGCCGCACGCCGACGACGCCGGCGGCGATCAGGGAAAGGCGAGTCGCCCGACCGAGCCGCCGACACCCGAGCCGAAGCCGGCACAACCCGCCGCAGCCGAGGCAGCGGCGGCCCCGCTCACGGCCGCGCCGCCCGCACCGGGCAGCGAGGAGGCGGAAGCGCAGCGGCTCTTCGGCAATCATCGCGGTGAGGGCACGCCGATGGCGAGCGTGAGCACCCGTTTCTCCACCCTCGCCGACGCGTCGGCCGACGCCGAGGCGAGCAACTGCAAGCCGACGCCGCAGCCGGTGGGCTCGGCTGTGGAGTATGGGACGGCGACGGGGCGGATACTGGGGAGGGACGACGGGCGGCCGCTCGCGGGCGCGCACCTGCAGATGATCGGAACGCCCTACAATACCTTCACCGACTCACGCGGCTGGTACGTCTTCAAGTTCGACCTGTCGCTGGTGCGGAACTGCCGGAGCCAGTTCGTGTGGGTGGATGCGCCCGGCTACTCGCGACAGCGGCTCGAGCTGATGGTCGGCCGCAACGTGCAGAGCGACGACGTGCTGCTGCCCCGGCACTAGCGGCGCGTGCTCGATCGGCGCGCGGCATTCAGCTTCCGCGCGTCGCCTCGACGCTCAGGTCGATTTCCACGTCATCCCCCAGGAGCGCGCCACCACCTTCCACCGCGCGGTTCCAGGTGATTCCCCAGTCCAGCCGGTTGATCCGCGTCGCCGCATGAAAGCCGACCCGCTGCGGCGGGCCGCCCGCCTGCACGCCGAGCATCTCGCCCTCGAGCACCACCGGCCGGGTGACGCCCTTCATGGTGAGGTCGCCATTGATCCAGAGCTGATCGCCGCTCACCTGCACGCTCGTGCTGGTGAACGTCAGCACCGGGTATTTCGCGGCGTCGAAGAAATCGGACGAGCGGAGGTCGGCGTCCCGCCGGCCATTCCGCGTGTCGATCGACGCGGTCTTGATCGTGACCGAGACCGAGCCGTGCTCCCATGCGCCGGAGTCGGCGGTGATGGTGCCCTTCCATTGGGTGAAGCTGCCACTCACGTGGCTCATCAGGTGCCGGATACGGAAACTGATCGCCGAGTGCGCCGGATCTATCGTCCAGATCGTTGCCGCGCCGCCGCCGGCACGCGGCGCCCGCGCCGGCGGGGAGCCGGATACGAGAACGGCCGCGCCGAGCGCGGCCAGTAGAGCGATGGCGAGCATGCGCGAATACTACTCACGCCGCGGTGGCTCCGCCGAGTGCCGCTGGCCGGTCACCCGCTCCCACGCGTCCTTCACCGCGTCCTTGATTTCCTCCCACGCCGAGGCGTGCTCGCCGCGATGCGGGTAGCGCTCCCAGCCGCTCCGCAGGTCGGGCTCGGCCTCGTCCCAGTTTCGACCCATCGAGTGATGCGCCGACTCGAAGCCGTAGCGGAACGCCGGGCGGAACCGGTCGTAGTAATCGGGCCCGATGTAGTACGGTCTGCTGCTGAAGTTCTCGGTCCAGTAGTTGTCCTCGGTATCCCATGCGGCGGCCCAGGTTTCGTCGGCGGGGGTGCCGGGGTCGGGCTGCTTCGGATCGCGGCGATCGGGCATACGGGCCTCGCGGCTGAAGTGGCATCATCATACGCTGCCGCGACCGGCGGACCCGTGAGGATGGTCACCCGCCTTACTTTTGTTGCGATGATCGTCATGGACCGGGAGAATCTCTTTGCCCGCGGCTGGTCGCACGTGCTCTCCACGGAGGACGACCCCGCGGAGCTCGACGCCTTCCGGCGCCGGGTCGGCGCGCCGCCCGCCGCGCTGCAACTCCGCAACACCGACTGGCCACACCTCGATCTCAAGCTCGAGCCCCGCGAGCGCGCCCTCGCCGATGCCGGTGTGCGGGTGTTCGAGCGCACCGCCGACCTGATCCGCTTCATGCGGCACGTGCGCGCGCAGCGCGAGTCGCGCGACGCACGCGCGCCCCGGCCGGAACCGGGGCGCGCACCACTCGGATCGTAGGCGCCGAGCGCGGGCGCGGTGTCAGCTCGCCGTGCCGGCGCCGCGGCGCCGCGTGCTCTCCTGCTCGGTTCGATTATGCTCCTGGTCCTTGCCGGTGATCTTGTTCCACAGACCGCCGTGGACCTTGAGCTGGTTGTTCACGTCCCTGACCCCCGAGCAACGCTCCGCCAGATCCTCGGCCAGCCGCTTGGCGTGACGATCCTCGACCGTGCCGCTGAGCGTGACCTCGCCCTTGTCGACCTTCACGTCGATCTCGCTGGCGTCGATCTCGGGATTGCGGGTCAACTCCTCGTTCACGTCCTCGCGGATCCGATCGTCACCGCGCTGGTAACCCTTCGGGCCCCGCCCGCTGTAGCTCCCTTGCTGGCCCCAGCTCCCCTGCTGGTTGCCGTAGCGGGATCCGAACTGGGTGCCCTGCCCCGTCGCGTAGCCGGCGCCGTAGAAGCGCTCGCCCTGCGAGCCATAATGCTGCGGCCCGTATGCGTGTGAGCCGCCGCCCTGCCAGCGGTTCGGCTCCGAGGCGGAGCCGCTCTGGCCGTAGCCGCCGCCGTAGCTCGTATAGCCCGAGCTCATGTCGCGCCCGGTCATCGAGCCGGAGGTGCCCTGGTAGCCGTACTGCGAGCCGCCCATCGGCGAGCCGCTGCTTCCCTGCCAGCTCCCCGGGCCCGGCGAGCCGCCGCCGTACGACTGGAACCCACCCTGGTAAGGGAACCCACCCTGGTGCCCGCCCGACTCGTAGCGTCCCTGCTGGCCGCCGTAGCCCTGCCCGAAGTGCTGGCCGTACTGCTGCCCGTACTGCGGCTGGCCGTAGCTCCCCTGGTGTCCGGGGCCCTCGCCGTAGCCCTGCCCGCCGTAGCCCTGCCCGAGATTGTGGGACATCTGGTTGTACTCGCCCTGCTGCTGACCGCCGTACTGTCCGCCGAAGCCTGAACTGCCGTATCCGCCGCGACCCTGTCCGAATCCACCCTGGCCCATGTTGCCCTGGCTCTGCCAGCGCTCGTTCTCCCGCTGCCGGTCCCAATCCTCGCGATCGTAGCGGAAATTCTGCTGATTGAAGTCGTCGCGTGCCATGCTGCCGTTATCTCCCCGCTCTATGGTGATCGGCGCCCTGATGCGGCGCGGGATGGAGGTTGCCATTCGAGATGGTCGAGGGGGCTCACCTCAGGGCGCGCACCATACAACCTGGGTCGCACCGCGACTGTGAGTTTCGTCACCGTCGAAGCGCCCGACGCTGGCATGCACGTTGCCGAACGCCGCTGCTCCCCTCCCGACTCAGACGAGCATTCCAGGAGACAGCATGGCCGAGGAAACCATCCTCGTCGTGGCCGAGCGCGAGGTCTGGCGCGCGCGGTTGTGCGAGATGCTGCGGGGTCACGGCTTCGCCGCGATCCCGGTGCGCAGCGGACCGGAGGCGCACTGGTGCGCCGAGCGGCATGCCGAACGGATCGACCTGGTGCTGAGCGAGCTGATGCCGCCGGAGGCGGACGCCTTCCACGCCGGTATCGCACTCGGCGCGCTGTGGGCCGAGCGGCCGGTGGTGTTCACTGGTCCGCGCTCGCATGCGGAGACGGTACGCGACGGCGTGCTCCACCCTCGCGCGTCCTACCTGCAGCAACCCTTCCCTGCCGCCGCGCTCGCCCGCAAGGTTCGGGAGACGTTGGACCGCTGGCGCGGACCGGCGGTCAGTTAGCGGCCGCGTTCCGATGATCGGTGACGCGGTCCCACGCGTCCTTCACCGCGTCCTCGATCTCTTCCCACGCCGACGGGTTCTCGCCCCGGTGCTCGTAGCGACCCCAGCCCGCCTCGAGATCGGGCTCGGCCTCCTCCCACGTGCGCCCCAGCGAGTGACTCGCCGACTCGAAGCCGGGTTTCGAAGAAGCGACACGCTTTGCGCGCGGCTCGGCGCTCGCGCTCTGCAAGACGAACAGCGAATCGCTGGAGCGCGCGACGGTACGACGCGCATTTTCCCGGGAGAATCGCGTGGCCCGCCTGTTGCATTTTCCCCGCGTGCGACGACGGACGGAATCGGCGCCGCGACCCCGGCTGCATGACTCTGCACCACCCTCGCTCGGAATCGCCCGCATGTCGTTCAAGGCAATCGGTCTCGCAAAGACCTTCGTGTCCGCCCCGCCCAATCTGGGCTGGCTCGTGGCGATCTTCGGCGGTATGGTTCTGCTCATCGCAGGCCTGGCCGCCCAGCTCGTCCAGGTCACGCTGATCGCTTCGTCCGCTCACTAGCCCGTTAGGGGGGTCACCCCCAACACATGCCCGACGCCCTGCGCCCGACGGCCGCCCGGCCGCCGAACGCTCGTGCTGCGCTCCGGCTGCTCCAGCTCGGGGTGATCCTCTCGGTACCCGCAGCCCTCCCCTTCGAGCTCTTCGACCTCGATCGCCACTCCGTTCCGAAGGAGCTGGTGCTGCACCTCACGGCCATGGGCGCGGCGCTGGTGCTGCTCCGCGGCGCGCGGCGCGTGGTGCCGTCGGTGCCCGATCTGCTGCTCGCCGGCTTCCTCGGGCTCAGCGCCGTCTCTACCCTCTTTGCGTCCAACTGGTGGCTCGGCTTCCGGGCGCTCGGACTTTCATTGTCCTGCGCGCTGGTGTTCTGGTCGGCCCGCGTCGTCGGACGCGCGGGCATGGGACGCGAGCTGGTCCAGGCGCTCGCCTTTGCCAGCGTGCTCGGCGCGGTGACCGGACTGCTCCAGGCCTACGGGCTCTGGGACGCGCTCGCGGCCCAGCTCCGCTCGCCCGGCGGGACGTTCGGCAACCGCAACTTCATGGCGCACTACGCGGCACTCGGCGCGCCGCTGCTGGTGCTCGTGGCCATCGAGGCGCGGAGCCGGTTCGGCTACCTGCTGTGTGCCTTGGGCGCCGCGCTCTCCACCGCCGCGCTCTTCCTGTCCCGCTCCCGCGCCGCGTACGTCGGTCTCGCGGCATGCGCGGCATTTCTCGTGGTCGAAGGGCTCTGGCGCAACCGGCTCGGCGCCGACCGGGTGATCCGCCGCCGGGTGACCGGACTCGCCATCGCCGCGGTGCTTGGCGTGGCCGGCGCGCTGCTCATCCCCAATCAGCTCGACTGGCGCTCCGATTCGCCCTACCTCGACACGCTCAAGGGCGTGGCCGATTTCTCCAGCGGCAGCGGCCGCGGCCGCCTGATCCAGTTCGGCAACACCCTGCGGCTCGCCGAGCATCACCCGCTGCTCGGCGTCGGTCCGGGCAACTGGCCGGTGCGCTACCCCGAGGTCACGACGCCGGACGACCCGGCGTACGACGCGGCGTCCACCATGCCGACCAACCCGTGGCCCAGCAGCGACTGGATGGCGTACCTGTCGGAGCGCGGCATCCCGGCGTTCGTGCTGCTGGTGCTGACGCTCGCGGCGCTGCTCTTCCCAGCGTGGCGCCGGCTCCGAAGCGACACGCGGGTCAATGCGCTGGCCGGCCTCACGCTGGTGGCGATGCTGATGGTGACGGCGGTGGTGGGATCGTTCGACGCGGTGCTGCTGCTGCCGGCGCCTGCCCTCCTCATCTGGGCGGCAGCCGGCGCGCTGGCGCCGGCGTATCGGGGCGTGGACGCGCTCGCGATCACCCAGCCGGCGATCCGCCGCGCCCGCGGAGCAATCCTCGCGGCCGGCGTGCTGCTCTCGATCCGGTGCACGCTCCAGATCGCCGCGATGGCCGAGTCCGACATGGACGCGCGCACCGCGACGCTGGAGCGCGCGGCGCACCTCGACCCGGGGAGTTACCGTATCCGCATCACGCTCGCCACCGACTGGATAGCGCGCGGACGCTGCGACCGCGCCCGCCCCCACGCGCTCGCCGCGGCGCACCTGTTCCCCCTGACGCCGGCACCGAAGCGACTGCTGCGGCGCTGCGGGGTGAAGCTGAAGAAACGCTGAGCCGCTAGTCCTGCTGCCCCAGCGCCTGGGCGGCGAAGCGGCGGACGCCGGCATCGCTGTCCTTCATCGCCGTGGTGAGCGGGCCGAGCGCGCGCGTGTCCTGCATCTGACCCAGCGCCCACGCGGCGTTGACCCGCACGCCGGCATCGGGGTGCCGGAGCGCCTCGATGAGCGCAGGCACCTGGTCGTGCGCCGCCATCGAGCCGAGCGCCCAGGCCGCCATCCGCGCCACGTACGGATCCCCATCGCGCAGCAGCCGGCCGAGCGCGGGTGCCGACGCCGAGTCGTCCGCCTCGCCCAGCCCGAGCGCGGCCGCCTCGCGGACCCGACCGTCGCGCTCGGTCAGCGCGACGCGCAATCGCTCGGTAGCGCTCGGCATCGCCGCATCGCCAAGGATGCGCGCGGCGGCGCGCCGGACGCACGGGTTCGCGTCGCCGAGATGCGCGGCGAGCAGCGGCAGCGCGCGGGCATCGCGAAGCGAACCGGCCAGAGCCAACCGCGGCGCATCGGCGCTCTGCTCGCGCAGCGCGCCGACGAGCGAGCGATCACGCCAGACGTTCTGCGCGCCATCGAGCGCCGCTTCGCATATCATCGGCTCGCTCCGGCTGAGGGAGCCGAGGAACGCGGCGACCTGAGCGGAGTCGGGACCGGGAAGATCGATGCGGGTCATGTCGTGCGAGAGGTGGAGACGCGGCGCGCGCATGTACGGCATGCGGGCGTGAACCGCCGGCGCCTGAGCCGCGAGCGGTACGGCGCCCGCAAGCATGGCCGCGAGCGCCATGCCGGCGGCGGCCCGCTCAGTCACGCTGCCCCAGGGCGTCGGCCGCGGCGCGGCGGACGACGGGGTCACTCGACTTGAGCGCGCCGATCAGCGCCTCGAGCGCCGTGCTGTCGCGGATCTCGCTGAGCGCGTTCACCGCGTTCTCCCGCACATCGGCATCCTTGTCGTTCAGCAGCTCGCGGAGCGCGGGCACCGCGCGCGGGTCCTGCAGCTCTGCCACGGCCGATGCCGCGCCGGCGCGCACCTCGCTGTCGCCGTCCTTGAGCGCCGCGGCGAGCGCCGGCGCCGCCTTCGGATCTTCCAGCTGACCCAGCGCATTCACCGCGATTCGGCGCATCTCGACGTCGCTGTCGCGGAGCGCCGCGATGTACGCGTCGGTGGAGCGCTTGTCCTCGAGTTGGCTCAACGCCTCCGCGGCCGCGCGGCGGACGTCGGGCACCTTGTCGCTCATCGCGGCGATCAGGCCGGGCGTCGCGCGATGATCCTCGAGCTGGCCCAGCGAGCGGGCCGCGGCCTCGCGCACGTCGGCGTTCTGATCGCGCAGCGCGTCGATCAATGCATCCACGGCCGCGGCGCGGCGGGCCGAGTCCTGCGGCGTCATCGCCGCCTCGTTACCGCCGAGCGTCATCCGCATGGCGCGGAGCTGGTGAGTCGCCCGGGCCATCGCGGCGGCGATGCGGGGCCGCATCTGCATCGCGGAAGCGACCCGCACGGCGTGGCGCATCTGCGTGTTCATGCGGCCGGCATCCACCAGCACGCCATTGGTGTCCATGCCGGCCAGCGCGGCGGCCGCCTCGACCGGCTCGGCCGCCTGCGGAGTGCCCGATGCGCCGGGCGCGGCAGCCGGTGGCGACGGGGCGGCCGGCGGTGCGGCGGGCGCGGTCGCCGGCGCATGCGGCCGATGCGCGGCGCGCGCCGGCCGCTCCGGCTGCTGGGGCGGCGTCGCGCGCTGCGCGCTCGTCACACCGGGCACAACGGCCGCGGCGACCAGCAGGGCGAGCGGCAGCAGTAGAAACGGCAGCCAGCGGCGGCGGGGTTCGTCGGTCATGGGTCGGCTCTCGATGAGGCGTTGTACACGGGCGAGGAGCTGCGAGCGGCTCTCCGCCATGCCGGCGAGCGGCACGGCGGCGGGCGCCTGCAGCCACTCGGCGACTTTGACGAGACTCCTGGCGACGGCGAGCCCCGAGCCGGCGCGCCGCGCCGCCCAGTCGTCGCAGATGTACTCGGCGGCTTCCTGCATCCGCCGGCGGGCGGTGCGGTTGAGCGGCTGAAAGAAGAAGACCCGCTCGAGCGTGCAGGCGAGCGCAAGCCAGCGAGGGTCGCGCCGGGCGAGGTGCGCCAGCTCGTGGGCCAGCACGCTCCGCTGCTGCGATGCATCGAGCTCGGTGAGTGCCGCATCCGGCAGGCAGATCTCACCGCCGCCGAGGGCGATCGGGCTGGAGAGGCCCGCGGCGCGGGTGATCCGCACCGGCCGCGGGATGGCCATCTCGGCGCGGAGCGAGTCGAGCAGCGCCAGCAGATCGGGGTCGGTCACCGCCTCGCGGCGGCCGAGTCGGCGCGCGAGTAGTAGTCGCGCAACGAGGAGCTGCGCGAGGAGCGTCGCAGCCGCCGCGCCCCAGAGCGCGAGCAGGAGCGTTGTCGCGTCGAAGAGGATCGGCGGACGCGCGGGACCGGACGCCTGTGACGGCGGAGCGGCGTACGCTGCGAGCCCGCGCGGGACCGCATCGCGTTCCGCTGCGGCGACGCGCACGCGCGACGGCAGCTCGGACGCGGTCGCGACGACGGGCACCGCCGGGGAAGCGGCCGGCGAGTCGGCGCGGCCGAGCGCGAGCTGGCCGCCCCACGGCCGCATGCCGGCCCCGAGTTGCAGCGTAGTGGTGACGATTCCGCCGACCAGCGCCGCCTTCCACACGAGATCCAGCGCCGACGGCGCCCGGACGACGCCGTAGCGGGTGAGCAGCCATGCCGCGGCGAGGAGGACGGTACTGTGCAGCGCATAGGTGAGCAGCCAGGCGGTGAGATCAGCGGCGGTCATGGCGCTTCTCCTTGCCGTCCTGTTTCGCCTCGTGCTTCGCGACCAGCGCGCGGACCCGTGCGACGTCGCCGGCGGCGATCTCGCCGCTGGTGAGCAGGTGGCTCACCAGCTCCGTCGCGTCGCCGGCAAAGAGCCGCTCGGTCAGCTCGTTCACCATCGAGCGCCGCGCGTCGGCCTCACTCACCTCGGCGCGGTAGACGTACTGCCGAGCGCGGGTGCTGTGGCCGACGATGCCGCGCTTCTCCAGTCGGGAGAGCAGCGTCGCCACCGTGGTGGGCGCGAGGGTGCGGTCGGGGCGGAGCGCGTCGCACAGCTCGGCGACGGTCGCCGCGCCGCGGTCCCAGAGAAGACGCAGCAGCACGAGCTGGAGCTCGGTGAGTTGCGGTTCGGTCATCGGTGCTCCCTGCGATGTGACGACACATGTAATACTACATGTGTAGTTGCTCGTCAAGTGTCGAGCGGCGGGTCAGGACCCCTTGATCCCGTCGCGCATCCGCTGCGCCAGCCACTCGGCCTCGTGCCGGTCGCGGATCATGGTGCCGACCGGTGTTGTCCGTCCGGTCGCGTCCACCAGCTTGAGGTCGTAGTACGGCGTGGTGCCCGCCTGCATGCCGGTCTCCACCTTGACCTCGCGCACGTCGGCTGCGCGGATGGTGCGGGGCCGTCCGGCACCGAAGTAGCCGGAGCGCACGGTGAGCGCGCCGGGCTCGAGTGTCACATCGGTCGCGGTGAGCCACACGCTCAGGGCGATGAACACGAGGATCAGCTCGAACAGACCGAAGACGATCGGGAAGATGATCGGCGCGTGGAACGCGAGGATCAGGTACATGGCGCCGGTCCACAGGCCGAGAAATGCCGTCACGCCGAGCGCCGCGCCGATGTTGCGGGCGGCGGGGAAGTGGATGGCGGTGGCAGCGCCGCGGGTGGTCACGAGGATTTTCGAGTGCGCCGGCTGCACCAGCGGCGGCACCGGAGGAAGGTCGGCGTCGGGCGGGAGCGGCTCGTCGCTGTCCCTGGTGTGGAAGACGGGGACCTCGAACGCGCTGTCGTAGTCCACGCCCGGCGTGTCGGCGTGGAGCTGCAGCCGCCAGAGCACACGGTTATCGCCCGTGATCGGATCGGTCGGCGCGACGTCCGCGGGGAGACGGAAGCCGACCGGGACGGCAAGCCGATCGGCTCCCTCGCGCCGCGGTGCCACCGACTCGGCCACGTCCTGCCAGAGCACGCGCTCGCTCACGCTGCTGTTCTTCCCCGACCCGGTTCGCTCCCGGCGGATGCAGCTCAGCGTCACCCGGAAGCCGCCCGCGGGCGGCTGCATCCTGACCGCCACCGCGCCCTGGAGTGCGCGGCCGACGACGCCGGGCGACGGACGCAGCTGCAGCACCGACGTGCCGTACTTCGCGCGGCGGATCGCGGCGCGGAGCGCGGACACCAGCAGCAGCACGCCGATCGCGGGGAACAGCAGGATGACATACACGCCGGGCTGGTTTTTCGGGACACCCTTGTGAAAGGCAAGGAACGCCGATGGCCAGCTGATGAGGTTCCAGACGAATGCGCCTGCCGCCGCGACCCAGGCGCCGCTGCGCGAGCTGTCCTCGATGCGCCCCTGCTCCCAGTCGGGGCGCCAGCGCCACGGCTGATCGGGCATCGCCTGCCGGCGTCGCGCCGTCGCCTCCGCCGCGCCTTTGCCGCGCCAGGCCAGCGTGAGCAGCGTGAAGCCGACGCCGCCGAAGACGAGCGCGAAGATCGCGAGGAAGCCGGCGTTGTAGAGATCGTGCGCCAGCAGGGCGCGCACCGAGCCGACAGCGGTGCCGACGCCCACGGCGCAGAACGGCAGCAGGAACGCCGTCGCGCAGCCGATGCCGAGGTTGAGATTGGCGGAGCCGACCGCGTAGCGCGGCACCGGCGTGGTCATTCGGCCGTCCCCGCGGGGCCGAGCTCGAGCGGCAGATCGCTCGCGCCCCACTCGGTCCAGGCGCCGTCGTAGAGCGCCGTATCATCGTGACCGAGGATGCTGAGTGCGTGGAGCACGGCGCAGGCGGTGACGCCGGAGCCGCAGGTCGCGACGACGGGGCGAGTCGGGTCCACGCCCGCCTCTCTCAGGTGCCGCGCGAGCGACGCGCGGTCGAGCACGGTTCCGTCGGGCTGCACCAGTGAGGTGAACGGCACGTTCCGGCTCCCGGGTATGTGTCCGCTGCGCACGCCGGCCCGCGGCTCGGGTGCGCGGCCCTCGAAGCGCTCGGCCGCGCGCGCATCCACCACCTGCGCCACGGGCTCGAGCGCGCGCATCTGCTCCATGCTGCGCACACGGCTCTGATCGAGCCGCGCGGTGAAGCGCCGCGGCGTGACGATCGCATCGTCGGCCTCGAGCGGCCGGCCTTCCGCCTTCCACTTCATCAGTCCGCCATCGAGCAGCGTCACCGCGTCATGCCCATAGGCGCGGAACATCCACCACGCACGCGGCGCGCTCAGGTTCACGCCGGAGCCGTCGTACACCACGACGGTCGTGTCATCGCCGATGCCCAGCGCGCCGGCGATCGCGGCGAAGTGCCCATCGCTCGGCAGCATGTGGGGAAGCGCGGAGCCGGGATCGCTCGCAGCGTCGAGATCGAAGAAGGCGGCGCGCGGGATGTGCGCCGCGAGGTACTCGCCCCGCGCGTCGCGACCCTGGGCCGGCAGATACCAGGATGCGTCCAGCACGCGCACCGCCGGATCAGTGAGGCGGGCGGCGAGCCACTCCGTGGAGGCGAGCGGCGGCGGGCTGGCGGGCATGGTCTTCCAAAGTACTGTGCGGAACGGCCTGGAAGTAGAAGGAGACGCCGGCGGTAGCGTTCACCCCTCCTCCGCGACGAGCCCGGTCCGCCCCGACCACGGCCCCGGCCACCCCGGCAGCGAGAGCCCGAGCAGCAGCGCGACGATGGACATGATGAACGTGAGCATGTATGCGTCGCTGAAGCCGGCGAGGTGCTCGGCGCAGGACGCCGCACCCTCCGGCATGCGCGGCGCGGGCGACGTGCGCGCCGCGCCGGCCGTCGGCGCCGCTGTGCCGGTACGGGGAGCGCCGGCGACGCAGAGCCCGGGCGGCTCGGCCGTGGCCCGCACCTGGCGCGCGTGGTCGGCGGCGCGGACCTGCGGCGCGAGTGGCCCCGCGAGCAGCGTCGCGAGCACCGCGACGCCGACCGCCTGGATGACGTTCCGCGTCGCGTTCACCAGCGACGATCCGCGCGCCACCCGCGCGATCGGCACCGCGCCTAACGCAGTGGTGAACGTGGACTGCACCGTGGTGCCGAGCGCCAGGCCGCGGAGCAGCATGAGGAAGGCGACGTAACCCATCGTCGTCGTCGCGGTGAGGTGCGCCAGCTCCCAGGTGTTGTAGACCAGGATCAGATAGCCGAATACCACCAGCGCTCTCGGGCCGATCCTGTCGTACAGCCGTCCCGCCAGCGGCGTCGTGATCCCCGCAGTGACCGCGAGCGGCAGCAGGATGATCCCGGTGTGAAACGCCGTCTGCCCGCGCAGCGCCTGCAGATACAGCGGCAGCAGGAACTCGGCGCCGAACAGCGCCAGCACCGATACCCAGCCGACCAGGCAGGCCGCGAGGAAGATCCGGTTGCCGAAGAGCGAGAAATCGAGCAGCGGGTCGCGCGCCAGCTTGAGCTCGAACAGCGCCAGCGCGATCATGGCTCCGCCGCCGATGCCGAACCAGATGAGCGTCGGCGCCGCCGTCCAGCCGCGCGCATCGGCCTGGGTCGCGGCGTAGAGCAGCGCACCGAATCCGATGATCGCGGAGATCAGCCCGCCCAGGTCGAGTCGCGGGCGCCGCGCGCGGCGGTCCGGTGCGAGCCAGCGGGTCGCGAGCACGACCCCGAGGACGCCGATCGGGACATTGACGAAGAAGATCCAGCGCCACAGCCCGCGATCCACCAGCGCGCCGCCGAGCACCGGGCCGAGCGCCGGCGCCACCAGCAGCGCCATGCCGAAAAGCCCGAGCGCGGTGCCGCGCTCCTCCGGGGGGAATGCGGCGTAGAGCTGCGCCGTGCCGAGCGGCAGGGCGATGCCGCCGCCTAACGCCTGGAGCGCCCGCGTCGCGATGAGCACCGGCAGCGACGGCGCGACCCCGCAGAGCAGCGACCCCAGCACGAAGATGCCCAGCCCGAGCGCGTACATCCGCTTGATCCCGAAGCGGTCGGCGAGGAAGCCGGCGAGCGGCGTCGCGATGCCGAGCGCCAGCACATAGACGCTGACGATCCACTGGGCGTTGGCCAGTGTGGCGTGGTACTCGCGGCGGAGCGTGGGAAAGGCGACGTTGACGACCGTGGTGTCGAGGATCGTCATGAAGATCCCGAACACCACGCAGACCAGCACCTTCCACTTGTTCGCCCGGGGCGCCGCACCTGGACGGTGTGCGCCGCCCGCCGACGCCTGGGTCTCCGTCACTCCGCCTCCCTCGCGCCGCGTCCGCTGCATCGGCCGTGAAGGGGTACACCGCCGCCCGCGATGCTGCCACTATTCGGGTGATGCCGTCGCTCGATACGCTGATCCGCCGCTTTCAGGCCGTGGACCGGAACACCCGGCTCGAGGCGCTGCTCGACTACTCCCGCAAGCTGCCGGCGCTGCCCGACCGCTACGAGGCGGAGCGCGCGGCGGGACACAACCGCATTCCCGAGTGCCAGACGCCGGTGTTCCTCTGGGTCGAGCGCGAAGGCAACCAGGTCCATCTCCACGCCGACGTGCCGCGCGAGTCGCCCACGGTGCGGGGCTACGTGGCACTGCTGGTGAAGGCGCTCGATGGCGCCACCGCGGCCGACGTCGCCGCCGTGCCGGACGACCTGCTGGACCAGCTCCGCCTCGGCGAGACGCTGGGGATGATGCGGACGCAGGGGCTCACCGCGATTCTCGGCCGGATCAAGCGGACGGTGGCGCAGCTGCCCCCGCAGTAGCCCCGGCGGCGGGACGGTCCCCGCCCCTTACGGGCGCGCTCCGGCCTCCCTACATTGGGACACTCTCCGCTGGGCGGCCCCCGGGCCGCGCGCTGGTCGTTCCTCGCTGCGAGGCACTTCCCTGCCATGGAAGGCACGAAGATCCCCGAGGTAATCGAGCGCCATCAGACGGCGCTGCTCGACGATTGGATGAAACAGCAACTCGCGGCCTCGACGCTCCGCTCCGACCTGCTCCCGAGCGCCGAGCTGCGGGAGCAAAGTCGCGAATTCCTGGAGCTGCTGCGCCAGGCGAGCCGCCAGGCCGGGAGCACCGATGTCGCCGCTCCCGCGTGGCAGCCGCTCAGGGATATGCTGACGCGGGTTTCCCGCTCGCGCGGCGAGCAGGGGTTCTCCCCGTCGGAAACGGCGACGTTCGTCTTCTCCTTCAAGCAGCCGCTCTTCTCGCGGCTCGCCGAGGCGTACGGCGGCGACGCCAAGGGCCTCGCGTGGGATACCTGGCTCGCCACGGCGATACTCGACCAGCTCGGTCTCTTCACCACGGAAGTGCATCAGAAGGCGCGGGAAGCGGTGATCATGCGCCAGCAGCAGGAGATGCTGGAGCTTTCGACCCCGGTGGTGAAGGTGTGGGACGGCGTGCTCGCGCTGCCGCTGATCGGGACGCTGGACAGTGCGCGCACCCAGGTCGTCATGGAATCGCTGCTCCAGCGCATCGTCGAGACCGGCGCCGAGGTGGCCATCATCGACATCACCGGGGTGGCGACGGTGGACACGCTGGTGGCGCAGCACCTGATCAAGACCATCACGGCGGCGCGGCTGATGGGCGCCGACTGCATCGTGAGCGGCATCCGCCCACAGATCGCCGCCACCATCGTCCACCTCGGCGTGGACCTGACCGGCGTCGTCACCAAGGCCTCGCTGGCCGACGCGCTGACCCATGCGCTGCAGCGGGTCGGCGTCAGCGTCAACGGCCGCCCGGCCCGGGCCTGAGCGGACGTCCGGCGTGGAACGGATTCCGATCCTCAAGATGGGCGACTTCCTCCTGGTGACGATCCAGGTGGACATGCACGACCGGCTCGCCATGACGCTCCAGGACGACCTCACCGAGCGGATCAGCCGAACCGGCGCGCATGGCGTGCTGATCGACATCTCCTCGCTCGAGATCGTGGACTCGTTCATCGGCCGGATGCTGGCGAACATCGCCGGCATGGCACGCGTCCTCGACGCAGCGACCGTCGTCGTCGGCATGCAGCCGGCCGTCGCGATCACTCTGGTGGAGCTCGGCCTCGAGCTGCCCGGCGTGCGCACGGCACTCGACGTGGACAAGGGCATGCGGGTGTTGCGGCACGCGCTCGGACGTCCGACGCCCCAGGAGGCGGATGCCGGCGCTGAAGGATGAGATGCTCCCGATCCGCGCCGATTCCGATATCGTGCTGGTTCGGCAGGCCGCCCGGAGCTGGTCCATCGACGCCGGCTTTTCGCTGGTGGAGCAGACCAAGATGGTGACCGCGGCGAGCGAGCTGGCGCGTAACACGCTCGTGTACGGCGGCGGCGGCACGGTGCGGCTGGAGGCGCTGGAGGAGAACGGGCGTCGCGGCCTCCGACTGACGTTCGAGGACCGCGGGCCCGGCATTCCCGACCTCGAGCTGGCGCTGCGCGACGGCTTCAGCACCGGCACCGGCTTGGGCCTCGGCCTCAGCGGCTCGCGGCGGCTGGTGAACGAGTTCAGCATCGAATCGCAGCGCGGCGAAGGAACCCGTGTCGTCATCGCTCGCTGGCGGTGAGCCGCTTCGGTCGGCCCAGCTCCGCGTCCCGCTCGACGACAGCTCCGACGTGGGCGAGGCGCGACGGGTCGCCTGCACGCTGGCCCGCTCGCTCGGCTTCGATGAGGTGCGCCGGGGCGGTGTGGCGCTGGCGGTGACCGAGGCCGCGGCCAACGCGGTGCGCCACGGCAAGCGGGGCGAGCTGCTGTTCCGCAACGCCGGCGCCGAGGGCGAGCCGGCGCTTGAGGCGGTCTGCCTCGACCGCGGCCCGGGGATGGCGAACGTCGCCGAGTGCCTGCGCGACGGCCACTCCACCGGGGGCACACCCGGCACCGGGCTCGGCGCGATGATGCGTGCGGCCGACTTCTTCGATATTACGTCGGCGGTCGGGGCCGGAACTGCTCTCGTACTCCGCTTCGGGCGGGGGGCCGGAGGGCCGGGGCTGTCCTCGCCCGCGACGCTCGGGGTAGTGTGTCTGCCGAAGCCGGGCGAGGCGGAGTCGGGCGACGCATGGTCCGCGCGGTTGCGGCCCGACGGCGCGTCGCTGCTGCTGGCGGACGGCCTGGGCCACGGCGCGCTGGCCGCCGCCGCCGCGGCCCAGGCGGTACGGCTGTTTCAGCAGGCGCCCGCCGAGGCGCCGGCGGCGCTGCTCGACCGCATTCATCGCGGGCTGCGAAGCACCCGCGGCGCGGCGGCCGCGGTGGTGCAGCTCGATCGTCCGGGCGGCGACGCACGCTTCGCCGGCATCGGCAACATCGCCGTCGCGATTCTCCACCGCGGGACATCGCGCAGTCTCATTTCGTTCAGCGGCATCGTGGGGCATCAGGTGCGGAAGATTCAGGAGCTCCAGTATCCCTGGCCCGAGCAGGCCATGCTGGTGATGCACTCCGACGGGTTGCAGACCCAATGGAAGCTCGACGGCTATCCCGGTCTCACGCAGCGCGACCCGAGTCTGGTCGCCGCGGTGCTGTATCGCGACTTCTCCCGCGAGCGGGACGACGTGTGCGTGCTGGTGTATCGGCCCGGGGCACCGGGCACGGAGCGCTGATGGCGCTGCCGCTTCTCTCGGTCGAGCTCCGGGGCGAGCAGGACATCGTGCTCGCACGCCAGCGCGCGCGGCAGATCGCCGCACACCTGGGGCTCGACTCCCAGGACCAGACCCGCCTCGCCACCGCCGTCTCCGAGCTGGCGCGCAACGCCTGGCAGTACGCCGGCGGCGGCCGGGTGGAGTACGGGCTGCACGGCCACGACAGTCTGCTCACGGTGACGGTGTCCGATCGGGGACCCGGCATCCCGCACCTCGGCCTCGTCCTCGACGGCCGCTACGACTCGCCCACCGGCATGGGCGTCGGCATCGTCGGATCGCGCCGGCTGGTGGATCAGTTCGAGGTGGACACGGAGCCGGGCCGCGGCACCCGCATCGTCATGGGGAAGCGGCTGCCGCGGCTCGAGAGCGGCGCGGTACCGGCGATCGCCGAGCTGGCGCACGCCCTCGCGGCCACCGCCCCGGACGGCGCCTCGACGGAGTTGCGGGAGCAGAACCGGGAGCTGCTCAACACGCTGTCCGCGCTCCAGGCGCGGCAGCTCGAGATCGAGCGGCTCAACGGTGAGCTGGCCGAGACCAATCGCGGCGTGCTGGCGCTCTACGGCGAGCTGGACGAGAAGGCGGCGGAGCTGGCCCGCGCGTCGGAGCTCAAGTCGCAGTTCCTGTCCGACATGAGCCACGAGCTGCGGACCCCGCTGCACTCGATCATCAATCTCACCCGCCTGCTGCTGGAGCGGCTCGACGGTCCGCTCACGCCGGAGCAGCAGCGCCAGGTCGCCCTGATCCGGCAGTCGGCGACCGGACTCTCGCAACTGGTGAACGATCTGCTCGACCTGGCGCGGATCGAGGCGGGCAAGACGACGCTGCGGGCATCGGTCTTCGAGCTCGCCGAGGTCTGCGCCACGCTGCGCGGCGTTTTCCGTCCGCTGGTCGCGGGTGACGCGGTGTCGCTGGTCTTCGCCGAGCCGCCGCGGCTGCCGGTCTTCCATACCGATGAAGGGCGCCTGTCCCAGATCCTGCGCAACCTGATCTCCAACGCGCTCAAGTTCACCGCCGCGGGCGAGGTGGTCGTGTCCGCGGCGCCGGAGCGCGACGGCACCGTCCGGATCAGCGTGCGCGACACCGGCATCGGCATCGCAGCGGGAGATCAGGAGCGCATCTTCGAGCCGTACGTGCAGCTGGACAACCCGCTTCAGCGCAACGCCACCGGGACCGGGCTCGGCCTTCCGCTCTCGCGCCGGCTCGCTACCCTGCTCGGCGGGACGCTCACCGTAACCAGCACACCGGGCGAGGGCTCGTGCTTCACACTGACGATCCCGCCGCTGTTGCCGGGGCTGCCGGCGAGTGACGCCAGACTGGAGTTGGAGCATGCCTGACACGCTGATCGGCGCGCGCATCCTCGTGGTGGACGACACGGAGGCGAATCGCTACGCCATTGGGCGGATTCTCGCGGCCGGCGGCTGCCGCGTGACCGAGGCGGCCAACGCGCGGGAGGCGCTGCGGCTGTTCGCCGCGGAGGACTTCGATCTGCTGACGCTGGACGTGCGGATGCCGGATATGAGCGGCATCGAACTGTGCCGTCAGCTCAAGGCCGATCCCGCCACCGCATCGGTGCCGGTGCTCCAGATATCGGCGAGTTTCACCGATGACGCGAGCCGGGTGCGTGGGCTCGACGCCGGTGCCGATGGCTACCTGACACACCCCCTTGACCCGGCCCTGCTCGTCGCGACCGTGCGCGCGCTGCTGCGGATGGCGCGCGCGGAGGAGCGGCTGCGGGAGAGCGAGCGGCGCTACCGCTTCCTCGCGGAATCGATCCCGCAGATCGTGTGGACGGCGAGCCCCGAAGGCACGGTGGATTACGTCAACAATCACCTGGTGGAATACACCGGCCTGCCGGCCGAGGCCGCGCTGCAGCCGAACTGGGCCGACCTGATCCATCCGGACGACGTCGGCGAGACGATGACCGCGTGGCGCGACTCGCTCGCGTCGGGACGGGATTACTGGGTGCAGCACCGCCTGCGGCGCCACGACGGTGAGTACCGCTGGTTCCTCTCCCGCGCCAGCGCGATGCGTGACGTCGACGGCCGGGTCCGCTCGTGGTTCGGCACGGCGACCGACATCGAGGAAGTGCGCCAGACGGGGGAGCGCATGCGCCACGCGCACAAGCTGGAGGCCGTCGGGCGGCTCGCGGGCGGGATGGCCCACGAAATCAACAACATGATGACGGCGATCATCGGCTTCGGCGAATTCGCGCTGCGCCAGATCGGCGAGTCGCCCGGGGCGGCGGACGTCCGCGAGATGGTGACGGCCGCCGAGCGCTCGGCGGGGATCGTGCGACAGGTGCTCGCGTTCGGGCGGCGGCAGCACGTGCAGCTGGCGCGGCTGGATCTGAACGACATCATCCGCGAGCTCGAGCCGATGCTGCTCCAACTGCTTGCGCCGCCGGTCGAGCTGGCATTCGAGCTGGCGCCCGGCGCGGCGGTCGCCGTGGCCGATCGAGGCCAGCTGGAGCAGCTGCTGGTCAACCTCGCCCTCAATGCGCGGGACGCGATGCCCGACGGCGGCCGCGTCGTCGTTCACACCCGGCCGGTGCAGCTCGACGACGAATTCGCCCGCCGCCGGCCCGAGATCGACCTGCGCCCCGGGTCGTACATCGAGCTGTCGGTGCGCGATACCGGTCACGGCATGTCGCCCGAAGTCCTGGCCCGCGCGCTGGAGCCGTTCTTCACCACCAAGCCGGTGGGACAGGGATCGGGACTCGGGCTCTCGACCGCGTACGGCATCGTGAAGCAGAGCGGCGGCTACGTCTTCCTCGAGAGCGAGCCGGGCCGCGGCACGACGGTGCGGGTCTATCTCTGCTGCGCCGACGCGGTCGACCCGATAACGCCCCCGGAACGCGAGCCCGTGCGGCGCGGCGGCGAGACGGTGCTGGTGGTCGAGGACGAGCCGATGGTGCGGGCGCTCACCTGCCGCGCGCTCGAGGAGTACGGCTACCGTGTGCGCGCCGCGTCCGACGGTCTCGCGGCACTCGCCGCGCTCGCGGCCGACGGGAATGTCGACCTCGTCCTCACCGACGCCGCCATGCCCAACCTGACCGGGCGCCAGCTCGCCGAGCGCATCACCGCGCTGTACCCGCAGCTGCCGGTGCTGTTCATGTCCGCCTACGCCGATACCGAGAGCATCCGCCGCGGCCTCGTCCCGCCGGACGCGCGGCTGATCCAGAAGCCATTCACGCCCGAAGGGCTCGCCAGTACCGTCCGCGGTTTCCTCGACACCAGAGAGGTCCACACCTGATCCGCCTGCCCCTTGCCCGCCGGCCGCGCCGCGCCTCGCGCCCGGCCGCGCGCTGGCCGCTCCTCGCCGCTCTCGCCCTCGCCGCATGCGGGCCCCACGCGGCCCCGGAGAACGGCGACCCCTCGTTCCCCGTGAGCGGCGACCCTGCCTCCCTTCGTTTCGCTCCTTCGCTGCACGTGAATCTCGCGGCGATGACGCGCACGGCCTCCGGCCTCTACTATCGTGACCTCACCGAGGGCCACGGCGCCCAGGCCGATGGACGCACCGCGGTGGTGCACTACACCGGCTGGCTGGCCAACGGCAAACGGTTCGACACCAGCCGCGGCGGACAGCCGCTCGCCTTCCGCGTCGGCGCCGGCGAGGTGATCGCCGGCTGGGACGAGGGCGTCGCCGGCATGCGCGTCGGCGGCCGGCGGCTCCTGGTGGTGCCGCCGGGCCTCGGTTACGGCGCGCAAGGCGCCGACGATGCGATCCCGCCTGACGCCACGCTGGTCTTCGACGTGGAGCTGATCGATGTCCGATAGCGGCCAGCGGCCCGGCGGACGGAGCGGCGGACCCCGCAGTGGCGGCGGCCCGCGCAGTGGCGGTGGCCCGCGCAGTGGCGGTGGATCCCGAAGCGGCGGCGGACGCAGCGGCGGCGGACGCAGCGGCGGCGGACCCCGCGGCGGTGGGCAGGGCGACGGACGCGGCCCCGGTCATCCCGGTGGGTCGGGTGGCGGGCGCGACGGCGGTGGCCCCGGCGGGCGGGAGGGCGGCGGACGCGGCGGGCGGGGACGCCGCGGCGGACGCGGAGGCCGCGGACGGGGGCAGGGCGGCGGACAGGGCGGCCACGGTGGCGGCCCGCGGCCGGAGCACGCGCGCATGGCGACCGGTGGGCCGCCCGCCGTGCCGTCGTCCGGCCCGCTTGGGGTGCTCGAGATCGGGAGCCGCGGCGCCGGCTTCATGCGCCGGCGGGCCCACAGCTATCTGCCGCACGACGGCGACATCTACGTGGATCCGCAGGTCATCCGCGAGTACAAGCTGCGGTCGGGCGACGAGGTCGAAGGCGCGGTGGCTCCGGCGCACGGCGGGCGCGGCCCCGCGCTCCGTACCGTCTCCGCGGTCAACGGGCGGGAGCCGGGCGAGCGGCCGGAGTTCTCCCGCCTCGCCGCGATCCACCCGCGCGAGCCGCTCCGGCTCGAGCGGCTCGACGGCAGCGGCCGCGCCGACTACACCAGCCGCGTGATCGATCTGCTCTGTCCGTTAGGCAAGGGGCAGCGCGCGCTGGTCGTCGCACCGGCAAAGGCCGGCAAGACCACCGTCCTGCAGGCGATCGCGCGCGGCGTGGAGGCCAACTATCCCGACGCGCGCATCTTCATCCTCCTGGTGGACGAGCGGCCCGAGGAAGTGTCCGAGATGGAGGCGCTCGGCATCGGCGAGGTGGTCGCGTCATCGTTCGATCATACGGCGGAGCGCCATGTCGCCGTCGCCGAGCTGCTGCTCGAGCGGGCGCGGCGGCTGGTGGAGCACGGCGACGACGTCATGCTCATCGTGGATTCCCTGACCCGCCTGGCCCGCGCGCACAACACCGCCGAGAAGGGGACGGGCCGCACGCTGTCGGGCGGGCTGGACGCCAACTCGCTGGAGCGGCCCAAGCGCTTTCTCGGCAGTGCGCGCGCGGTGGACCAGTCGCAGGGCGGCGGGTCGCTCACCATCATCGCGACCGCGCTGGTGGACACCGGCAGCCGGATGGATCAGGTGATCTTCGAGGAGTTCAAGGGTACCGGCAACAGCGAGCTGGTGCTGAGCCGCGAGCTGGCGGAGCGGCGGGTGTATCCGGCGATCGACCTCGTCGCCAGCGCCACCCGGCGCGAGGAGCTGCTGCTCGACCCGGAGACGCTCGCCGCCTCACGCGAGATCCGCGGGCGCATCGCCGGCATGAGCGCGGTGAACGCGATGAGCGACCTGCTGGTGGATCTCAAGCGCTATCCCACGAACGCGGAGCTGGTGCGGACCCTGGCCGACTGACGCCGGGGGGAGGCGCCCATGTTCACCCATACCGTCGCCGGGACGCGCTACCACTTCCGCGACCTGGCGACGCTGCTCGCGCGGGCGACGCCGGCCCGCTCGGGCGACGCACTCGCCGGACTCGCGGCGGCCTCGGCCGAGGAGCGCGTCGCGGCGCAGATGGCGCTCGCCGAGCTGCCGCTCCGCAGCATCGTCGCGCAGCCGCCGGTCCCCTACGAGCATGACGAAGTCACCCGCCTCATCTGCGACGGCCACGACACCGCCGCGTTCGCACCGGTCGCCCACCTCACCGTGGGCGACTTCCGCGACTGGCTGCTCCGCTACGACACCGACGAGCCGACGCTCGCCGCGCTGGCGCCCGGGATCACGCCCGAGGTCGCCGCGGCGGTGAGCAAGCTCATGCGGGTGCAGGACCTCGTGCTCGTCGCGCGGAAGTGCCGCGTCGTCACCAAGTTTCGCAGCACCATCGGCCTCGCCGGCCGGCTCAGCACGCGGCTCCAGCCCAATCATCCCACCGACGATCCGCGCGGCATCGGCGCCGCCATCCTCGACGGCCTCCTGCTCGGCAGCGGCGACGCGGTGATCGGCGTCAATCCGGCGACCGACGATCCGGCGTCGGTCGCCACCCTGCTCGCGATGCTCGACGAGCTGCGGGAGCGCTACGCGATCCCCACGCAGTCGTGCGTGCTGGCCCACGTCACCACCGCGCTCGAGGTGATGCGCCGCGGCGCGCCGGTGGACCTCGTCTTCCAATCCGTCGCCGGCACTGAGGCGGCCAACCGGAGCTTCGGCGTGTCGCTCGCGCTGCTCGACGAGGCCCACGATGCCGTGCGCGCCCTCGGGCGCGCGCCGGCCGGCGGCAACGTGATGTACTTCGAGACCGGCCAGGGAAGCGCGCTCTCAGCCGGCGCGCACGAGGGACTGGACCAGCAGACCTGCGAGGCACGGGCGTACGCCGTCGCGCGGCGGTATCGGCCGCTCCTGGTCAATACCGTCGTCGGCTTCATCGGGCCGGAATATCTGTACGACGGCAAGCAGATCCTCCGCGCCGCGCTGGAGGACCATTTCTGCGGCAAGCTGATGGGCCTGCCGATGGGCTGCGACGTCTGCTACACCAACCACGCCGAGGCCGACCAGGACGACGTGGACGTGATCCTCGCCCTGCTCGGCGCGGCCGGCGTGAGCTACATCATGGGCGTGCCCGGCGCCGACGACGTGATGCTGCACTACCAGAGCACGTCGTTTCACGACGCGCTCTACCTGCGCCAGGCGCTGGGACGCAGGCCCGCGCCGGAGTTCGAGGGCTGGCTCGAGCGGATGGGCATCACCGATGGCGGCGGGCGCCTCCGGCCCGCGCGCGAAGCGAGGCTCCTCGGTGGCGCTGCCCGAGCCGAGTGATCCCTGGGCGCCGCTCCGTGCGCTCACGCCCGCGCGCATCGGACTCGGCGCCGCGGGCGTGAGCCAGCCGACCGGGGCGCAGCTGGCCTTCCAGCTGGCCCATGCCCGCGCGCGCGACGCCGTGCACCACGCCTTCGGCCCGAGCTCATTGCTGCACGCGCTCGGGTCGGCGGGTCGGCCGGCCGTCGTGGTCGCGAGCGAGGCGGCGGACCGTGCGACCTATCTCCGCCGGCCCGATCTCGGCCGACGACTTTCGCCCGAGTCGCGCGCGCGACTCGACGCGCTGGGTCACGCGGCCCGGGACCGGTGGGACGCGGCGTTCGTCATTGCCGACGGACTTTCGGCGCTGGCCGCCGAGCGCCACGCGCTGCCGCTCCTCGAACGGATGCTCGCCCGCGCCGACACGGCCGGCTGGCGCATCGCGCCGATCGTCGTTGCCCACCAGGCGCGCGTCGCGCTGGGCGACGAGATCGGCGCCGCGCTCGGCGTGCCGCTCATCGCGGTGCTGATCGGCGAGCGGCCCGGCCTCAGCTCGCCCGACAGTCTCGGCGTCTATCTCACGTGGGAGCCGCGCCCCGGCCGCAGCGACTCGGAGCGGAACTGCATCTCCAACGTGCGGCCCGACGGGCTGAGCGCGGATGCGGCGGGCGCGCGGCTCTGGTACCTGATGCGCGAAGCGCGACGCCGGCAGCTCACCGGCGTCGCGCTGAAAGACGAATCCGCCATCGCGCGGCTGGAATGAGCCGCGACCGTCGGTCGGCTACAGCAATCCCGACGACGGGTTGAGATCGCCTTCCGCGAAGCGCTCCGGGCGGAGCGCCCGCACGTCGAGCGTCGTGGCAGCGCCGTCCGACATGATCTCCGCCAGCAGCAGCCCGAGCGCCGGTGCGTGCATCACACCGTGGCCGGATGAGCCGTTCGCGAGGAAGAAGTTGGGGCAGCCGGGCGCCGCGCCCAGGATGGCGTGCTTGTCGGGCGACATCTCGTAGAGACCGGCCCACGCGCCCGATCGATCCACCGTCGTGCGCCGGAGCACCGGCACCCGCGCATGCGCCCGCGCGACGACGTCATCCACCCATGCCGGCTCCACGTCGCAGGCAAACGGCCGTCCCGGCGCGCCCGGCGTCGGCTGCAGCAGCAGCACTCGCCCGTCACGCACCCGCAGGTGGAAGCCGTCGCGACAGAAGAGCGTCATCGGCATGCGTTCGGGGAGCAGATCGCATGGCGCGGTGACGGCGACCTGGCGCCGGAGTGGCTCGACCGGCAGCTCGACGTCCGCGCGCCGCGCCAGGTCTCCGGCCCACGCGCCGGCGGCGTTCACCACGGCGCCGACGCTGATCGGGCCCGCCGAAGTGAGGAGCGTGGCGATCGCGCCGCCCGCGCCGCGCTCGATACCGGTCACCGTGACGCCACACTCCGTGCGGACGCCCATCCGCTTTGCCGCGGCGAGGTAGCCTCGGACGATGCCTGACGGTCGGATGTAGCCGTCGGTGGGACAGAACGCGGCGCCGGCGATCCCGTCCGGCGCCAGCGCCGGATTGAGCTCGAGCGCGCCGCTCGCGTCCACCATCGCGGCCTCGGCCAGGCCCTCGGCGTGCTGCACCGCCTGTCCCTCGCGGAGCTGCGCGAGCTCGCTCTCGTCCGCGGCAAGCCAGAGATAGCCGCAGGGATCGTAGCCGGCGTCGCCGCCGGTCTCGTCGTGGAAGGCGAGGAGCCGCTCGCGCGCGAGGAGCGAGAGCCGGACGTTCGTGGCCGTGCCGTACTGCGCCCGGAAGCCGCCGGTCGCGCGGGCGGTGCTCCCCTGCCCCGGCGCCGGCTCGCGCTCCAGCACGACCACGTCGCGCCAGCCGCGCCGGGCGAGGTGATACGCCACGCTCGCGCCGATCACCCCGCCGCCGACGATCGCCACCGACGCGGCGCGCACCGTCACGCGAGCGGCGCCACGTCAGGCGGTGAAGACGTGCTCGGGATGCCTGAAGCTCTTGAACTCGAGCGCGTTGCCGCTCGGATCGAGGAGGAACATCGTGGCCTGCTCGCCGGGCTGGCCGGCGTAGCGGATCTGCGGCTCCAGCACGAACGCCGTACCCGACGCCCGCACTCGCGCCGCGAGAGCGTCGAACTGCCTCCACTCGAGCAGCGCGCCGAAATGCGGCATCGGGACGGCGACGCCGTCCACCTTGCCCGCGTTGCTGGTGGGTGACGGCGCGCCGCTCGTGTGGGCCGAGATCTGGTGGCCGAAGAAGTCGAAGTCCACCCACGTGTCCGTGCTGCGCCCCTCGCGGCAGCCGAGCACGTCGCCGTAGAACCGGCGGGTGCTCGGCAGGTCCTTCACGAAGAAGGCGAAGTGAAACGGCGTCGCCATCAGCGCGCCGCCGCGGCGGCGGGACGGTTGGCCGCCTCGAACCGCTGCATGAACGCCACCAGCGCGCGCACCGCCTCGGGCGGGCAGGCGTTGTAGATGCTGGCGCGCATGCCGCCGGCCGAGCGATGGCCCTTGAGTCCCTCGAGCCCCGCCTTCGTCGCCTCGCTCACGAACTTCGCGTCCAGCTCGTCGCTGCCGGTGCGGAAGCAGACGTTCATCAGCGAGCGGCTGTCGCGATCCACCTGCGCCTGGAACAGCGCGCTCTCATCCAGGAAATCGTAGAGCACCTTCGCCTTTGCCGCGTTGCGCTGCGCCATGCCGGCGAGTCCGCCCTCCGCCTTGATCCACTTGAACACTTCGCCCATGAGATAGATGCCGAGCGTGTTGGGCGTGTTGTAGAGCGACTTCTCCGCCGCCTGGGTGCGATACTGCAGCATGGTCGGCAGGTTCTTCGGCCCGTTGTCCACCAGGTCGTCGCGGATGATCACCAGCACCGCGCCCGACGGGCCGAGATTCTTCTGCGCGCCGGCGTAGATCAGGCCGTAGCTGGTGACGTCGATCGGCCGGCTGAACATGTCGCTCGAGGTATCGGCGACGAGCGGCACGCCGGATGGCACCGCCGGCTCCGTCTTCCACTGCGTGCCGTAGATCGTGTTGTTGGTGGTGAGGTGGACGTACACCGGCGACGGCGAGTACCTGATCTCGTTCGCGGCTGGAATGCGGGTGAACTTGCTCGCCGCGCCGCTCGCCGCCTCGTGCACCGCGCCGAAGAGCTTCGCCTCCTTCACCGCCTTCTCCGACCAGACGCCGGTGACGAGGTAGTCGGCGGTGCGGTCGCGCGGGAGGAAGTTCATCGGCACCATCGAGAACTGGAGCGACGCGCCGCCCTGGAGGAAGAGCACGCGGTAATCGTCGGGAATGCCGGCGAGGTCGCGGCAGGCCTGCTCCGCCTCGTCGCGGATGCGGTCGAACACCTTGCCGCGATGGCTCAGCTCCATCACGCCGATTCCGCTCTCGGCGATGTTCCAGATGTCTTTCTGCGCCTGCCGGAGCACCGGCTCGGGCAGTACCGCAGGGCCCGCGCCGAAGTTGTGGATGCGTTCGGAGGACATGGTTGCCTGTCGGGAGATGGTGGGTGTCGTATCCTACTGCCTGCCGTCGATCGCCGTCAGCTCGACGCTGATGACGTCGGGATTGCCGCCGCGGATCTCGTCCAGCGCGCCCTGACTGGGCACGCCGTCGAGGTGGATGCGCGCGCAGGTCGCCGTCGCGCCGTGATAGATGATGTTCTCGACCTCTTCCACGTTGATGGCGCCGCCCGCCAGCACCCGGAACACGTGCGCCAGCACGCCGGGCCGGTTGCGGTGGCGGATGGAGAGCACGTGACTCGCGGTGCTCCGGGCCAGCCGGTTCACCACGTTGGGCACGTCGCCCGTCTCCATGAACGTCCCCACGATGCGGAGCACCTCGTGCGCGATCGCCACCTGCGCCTGCTCGGTGGACGCGCCGACGTGATGGGTGCCGTACACCACGCCCGGCCCGCGCGCGATGGCGTTGCCGAACTCGCCCGTGGCGCCCGCCGGCTCCGGGTCGAAGACGTCGAGCCCGGCGCGGATGCCACGCTCCGCCACCGCCGCCGCGAGCGCCGCCTCGTCCACCACCGTGCCGCGCGAGGTGTTGATGAGATAGGCACCCGGCTTCATCGCCGCCAGGAAGTCCGCGCCCACCAGGTGCTTCGTCTCGGCGTTGGCGGCGACGTTGACGGTGACCGCGTCGCTCACCCGCGCCACCTCGAGCGGCGTCTCTGCGTAGCGGATCCCGAGCGCCGCGGCCGCGGCGGGCGACAGGTTCCGCGACCACGCGATCACCGGCATCCCGAACGCCTGCGCCCGCACCGCGATCTCGCGGCCGATCTGCCCCAGCCCCACGATGCCGAGCGTGCGCCCGGCGAGCCCGCGCGCCTTGGAGTACTCGCCCTTGTTCCATTTGCCGGCGCGCAGCTCCGCCACCTGATCCGGAATGCGGCGGTCGAGCGAGAGCAGCAGGCCCATCACCAGCTCGGCCACCGCGATCGAGTTCTTGCCGGGACAGTTGGACACGAAGACACCGAGACTCGACGCCGCGGCGACGTCGATGGTGTCGATGCCGGCGCCGGCCCGGATCACGAGCGTGAGACTGGTGCCGGCCTTGAGCGTGTCGGCGCTGACCCTGGTGCTCCGCACGATCAGCACGTTGGGATCCAGCTCGCGCACGAGCGCCGGCAGCTCGTCCGCCTTGGCGTCGGGCCGCGACTCGACCCGGCAGCCCAGCTCCTTGAGCCCGTCGACGCCGACCTTCTCGAACTTGTCCGCGATCAGGACCTTCATCACCACTCCGGGAAGGCCATGGCCTTCGATTCAGTCCAGCGTATGCACGAAGAGCCCGCTGCGGAGCTTCGGCTCGAACCAGGTGCTCTTCGGCGGCATGATGGCGCCGGCGTCCGCTACGGAAAGGAGCTGCTCCACCGTGGTGGGCCGGAGCGAGAAGCCGATCGCCGCCTCCTTCGAGTCCACCCGCCGCTCCAGCTCCCGGGTGCCGCGGCTCCCGCCCACGAAGTCGATGCGCGGATCGCTGCGCGGATCGCCGATGCCGAGGATCGGACCGAGGATCCGGTCCTGCAGTAGCGCCACGTCGAGCGACGCCACCGGGTCGCTCCGATCGATGCTGCGCGGATCCAGGGTGAGCCGGTACCAGCGCCCCGCGAGGTAGATGCAGAAGCTCCCCGCCGCCGGTGCGAGCGGCGTGCGGGTCTCCTCCAGCGTGCCGACCCGGCGGAGCTGGGCCAGCACCTCCTCCGGCGACTGCCGCCAGAGATCGCGCACCACCCGGTTATACGGCAGGATCCTGAGCTCCGCCGCCGGAAACAGCACGGCGAGAAACCAGTTGTACTCCTCGTCGCCCCGGTGCTCGGAGCTGGCCTTCCGCCGCTCCTTTCCGGCGCGCCACGCGCTGGCCGAACGATGGTGCCCGTCGGCCACGTACGCCACCGGCACCCGGGCAAAGGCCGCCACATACGCCGCCGGATCGGACGCGCGCCACACCGTGTGCCGCACGCCGTCCTCCGCGACGAAGTCGTAGAGCGGCGGCGCCGCGGCGTCCCGCGCCATCCGCGCCGCGATCTCGTCCGCGCCCTTGTACGTCAGGAGGACCGGCTCCGCGTTGGCGTTGACCGTGAGGACGTGGCGGGTGCGGTCGTCCTCCTTGTCCTTTCGGGTCTTCTCGTGCTTGCGGATGACGTCGCACTCGTAATCATCCACGTGCACGCAGCCGACGATGCCGGTCTGGGTCCGGCCTTCCATCTCCTGCCGGTAGACGAAGACCGCCGGCTCGGCGTCGCGCACCAGCGTGCCCTCGCTGACACAGCGGTCGAGCGCCGCGCGCGCGGCGGTGTAGACGGCATCGTCGTGCGGATCGGTGTCGGCGGGGAGATCGATGTCGGAGCGGCAGATGTGGAGGAAGCTGTGGCGATTGCCGCGGGCCAGCGACGCCGCCTCCGCGCGGTTCACCACGTCGTAGGGCACGGCGGCCACCTTCGCGGCGAGCTCCGGCCGGGGACGGAGCGCGCGGAATGGATTGAAGCGCATGAGCCCGCATCCTAGCGGAGCCGCCGAGCGGGCGTCAAGCGCGCGGCGGTGCGCTACCCCGCGCGGTGCTCGACGACGACGCGCTGCACCGCGCCCCGCAGCTTGACCCGGACCCGTGCGAGCAGCAGCAGCCCGACGACGACCAGCCCCGCCACCAGTCCCCACCAGAGCCCCACCGGGCCCAGTGTGCTGCGAAAGCCGAGTGCGATGCTGATCGGGAGGCCGACGATCCAGAAGCCGAGCAGGTTGATGGCGAGCGGCACCGCGGTGTCGCCCATGCCGCGGAGCACGCCGCTCGCGACGACCTGGGTGCCGTCGAACACCTGGAAGACGCCGGCGACGGGGATGAGCGCGGCGGCGAGCGCCACCACCGCCGGGTCGGCCGAGTAGACCGACGCGAGCGCGGCGGGCACCGCGAGGAAGAGCACCGCCGTGAGCGTCATGAAGCCGACGCCGGTGACCAGCGCCGCGCGGGTGGCCGCCCGCGCGCCGGTCGCATCGCCGCGGCCCACCGCGCGGCCCACCAGCACCGCGCCGGCCTGTGCCACGCCGAGCGGCACCATGAAGGTGAACGACGCGAGGTTGAGCGCGATCTGGTGCGCCGCGACCGGGACGGTGCCGAAGCGGCCCATGAGGAGCGCCACCACGCCGAACACCCCGAACTCGAGCTGCATCTGCCCGCCGATCGGCGCCCCGATCACGACCATCCGACGCAGCGGCGCCATGGCGAGTACCTCGGGATGCCGGGCGCGCAGTCGGTGGCCCAGCGCCGGCCACGCCAGTGTGAGCAGCACGCCGAGCATCATCCAGCGGCTCGCGGTGGTGGCCCAGGCCGATCCGGCGACGCCGAGCGCCGGGCTGCCGAGATGCCCGAAGATGAGCACCCAGTTGAGCGCCAGGTTCACCACGTTGCCCACGACGATCGCCACGACGATGTCGCGCACCCGGCCCAGCGCCTGGAGCGTCTGCCGCAGCACGACGAACGCGAGGAAGGGGAAGACGCCGGGAAGCTCGCGCACCACGTAGCGCGCCGCGAGCGGCACCACGCCGGCCGGCTGGCCCAGCGCTCCCAGCACCGGCCCCACGGTGAGCAGCACCAGCGACGCCGGGATGCTGAGCACCAGCGCGAGCAGCACGCCGCGCTGGAGCCCGCGCTCCACCGCCGGCTCGTCGTGCGCGCCGACCGCCTGCGAGATGACCGGATCGAGCGCCAGCAGCACGCCCATCGCGAAGACGACGCAGGCAAAGAAGTAGATGTTGCCCAGCGCCACGCCGGCGAGCGCGGCGGCGCTGAGCCGGCCCACCATGATCGAGTCCACCACACCCATCGCCATGCTGCCGACCTGCACGACGACGATCGGCAGCGCCAGCGCGAGGAGCGAGCGCCACGGCCCGCTCGCGCGGGCCGCGGCGCGCTCAGAGCGCACCGCCCCCTCCGCCGCGCGGCGCCTCCGCCGCGACCGTCGGCAGCTCGGGGGTGAAGTCCTCGCCCGGGTTGATGTAGCGGTCGGTCTCGAGGCCGTACTGCCGGTCGTAGAGTTGCCGATAGCGCCCGCCCAGCGCGAGGAGCTGGCGCTGGGTGCCGCGCTCCACGATCTCGCCGCCTTCGAGCACCAGGATCTGGTCGGCGCTCGCGATGGTCGAGAGCCGGTGCGCAATGACGAACGTCGTCCGCCCCTCGCGCAGCCGGCGGAGCCCGTCGCGGATCATCGCCTCGCTCTCGCTGTCGAGACTCGACGTCGCTTCGTCCAGCAGGAGAATGCGCGGGTCGGCGAGGATGGCGCGCGCGATCGCCACCCGCTGGCGCTGACCGCCGGAGAGCTTGACGCCGCGCTCGCCCACGATGGTATCGTAGCCCCGCTCCAGCCGGTCCACGAACTCGTCGCAGTGCGCCACCACCGCCGCATCGAGGATTTCCCGGCGCGACGCGCCCGGCTTGGAGAAGGCGATGTTCTCCGCGATGGTGCCGTCGAAGAGGAAGTTGTCCTGCAGCACCACGCCGAGCTGCGAGCGGTACTCGCGCAGGCGGAAGTCGCCGAGATCGTGATCGTCCACGGTGATCCGCCCGGCCGTGGGCCGGTTGAACGCCATCACCAGCGAGAGCAGCGTGCTCTTTCCCGATCCGCTCGAGCCCACCAGCGCGGTGGTCGAGCCGGCCGGCGCGTGGAAGGTCACGTCGCGCAGCACCGGCACGCCGGGATCGTACTCGAACCAGACGTGCTCGAAGCGCACGTCACCGCGGAGCTCGGGCACCTCGGCGCGGCCGGCGTCGTCGGCGTCCTCGGTGAGGACGTTGCGGATCTCGCGGATCCGGTCGAGGCCGGCGAACGCCTCGCTCACCTGGGTGCCGATCGAGGCGATCTGCACCAGCGGCGCCGCCACCAGCCCGATGAAGAAGACGTACATCACGAAGTCGCCCAGGGTCATGGTGCCGGCCAGGATCGCGCGGCCGCCGACCAGGATGAGCAGCACGCCGACGATGCCCACGATGATCGTGGTGCCGGCGCCGACCGCGCTGGTGCCGGTGATGGTCCGCGCGATGTTGCGGTAGAGCCGGTGCACCCCGCGCGCGAACACCAGCCGCTCCCGCCGCTCCGCGGTGTACGTCTTCACCAGCCGGATCCCCCCGATCGTCTCCGCCAGGCGTCCCGTCACCTCGGCGTTGATCGCGCCGCGCTCGCGGAAGATCGGCCGCAGCCGCTTGAACGCGAACGCCATCATGCTGCCGAAGCTGACCAGCACTACGAGCGTGGCGATGGTGAGCCGCCAGTTGAGCCAGAACAGCACGCCCAGCGCGATCGCCGCGGTGACGAAGCCACCGACCAGCTGCACCAGCCCGGTGCCGACCAGATTCCGCACGCCCTCGGCGTCGGTCATGATGCGGGAGATGAGCACGCCGCTCTTGGTCGAGTCGAAGTAGCTCACCGGCAGCCGCAGCACGTGCGCCTCGACGTCCTTGCGCATGTCGGTGATGGCGCGCTGCGCCGCCACGCTCATCACCTGCGAGAGCGCGAATGACGTGACCGCCTGCACCAGCGTCGCGAGCCCCGCCGCCGCCGCGATCCAGCCGAGCAGGCCGGCGCGGTGCTCCTTGATCACATGGTCGATGAGGTACTTCGAGCTGGCCGGAAGGACGAGACCCGAGAGCCGGTTGACCAGCATCAGCGCGAGCCCCAGCGCGAGCTGCCCGCGGTGCGCCCACATCAACTCCCGCGCCTCGCGCCAGACGGCGCCGGCGGTGAGCTTCGGCTTCTTCCCGCGCGCACCCGCCGCGCCGCCCGGCGTGCGTTCGCCGAAGCGGGCGACACCCGCGCCACGCGCCATCCTGTTCGCCACCGTCACCTCGCTGAGCGCCGACCACCCGCCGGCGGGACAGGGAGTGTAATCGGGTCGGGGGCGGGAGCGCTCAGGTCGGGATCAGCACTCGCTGGTCGGAGCGCGCCGTGACCGCGGCCGGCATCGGAAGGCGCACGCGAAGCCGCTGGCAGAGCGCGGCGAAGTGCCGCAGGAAGTTGTCGCGGCTGTGCGTCGCCGCGACCCACGCCTGCCCGGCGTCCGCGAGCTGCGCCCGGCGGCCGGAATCGTCGAGCAGCGCGCGAATGGCCGCGACGTACGCGTCCACACCGGCGAGCCCGTCGCCCAGATAATCGCCGACGTAGGTGCCGTAACGGGAGACCACGCCGTCGGGATCGAGACCCGCCACCAGCGGCGTGCCGTGCGCCAGCGCCTCGAGGAAGGAGATGGCGAGCCCCTCGTGGATCGAGGTGTTCACCAGCAGCCACGCCGCGCTGAGGAGCTCGGCCTTGCGCGGGCCGTCCACGTGACCCATCAGCTTGACGTTCGGCGGCAGATCCGTCGCGGTCCACGTTCCCGGCCCCGGCGTGTAGTGCGCCTGACCCAGCAGGTAGATGTCCACGTCCGGCATCCGCCGCCCGATCGCCGCCATGACCCACGGCCGCTTGATCGGATCCAGCCGTCCCAGGAACACCAGCGACGGGCGCGCACTCTTGGGCGCCGGGTCGCTCGGCTTGCCGATGATGTTCGGAAGGAGCGGCAGCTCGCGCAGCGGCACGCCGTAGGTACCCTCGACCCGGGCGACCAGGTGTGGCGCCGGCGACACGAATGCGATGCGCCGGCCGGTGAGCCGCGCGATCCGCATGATCCGGCGGAGCCGGGTGGTGTCGGGGTGGCCGACACCGCGCGCCATCGAGCTGTCGCCGGGCACCCGGACCGTCGCGATGCGGCGCGCATCCTCCGGCGTCCACGGATCGCGGACCCAGATGGCGATCGGCGTGCGCGGCAGGCTCAGGAAAATGCGATCGTAGCGCGGCCGGTAATCGATGGTGAGCAGCATGTCGGGCCGCGCCGCCCGGATGGCGCGGCAGTGCTGGATCAGCACCCGGCGACCGTCGTGGTCGTAGGGGATGACCGGGTGGCCGTGAACCTGTTCCACCCGCGGCTCACCCCCGAAGCGGGGCTCGCCGGCGAAGGTGGTGACGCGGACGCCCAGCTCGGGCGTGCGGTCGACGCAGCGGATGACGGAGCGGCTGGCGAATCCGAAGCCGCCCATCCGGCCGACGGCGGCGTCGAAGAACTCGCAGGTGACGAGGCCGAGATGCATGCCGTTTCGGGTTCGGGAAATGAATGAACGTGGTGATCCGAAGATACCCCGGCAACCGCGCAGCGGAACCGGGGTCTCGCCGGCCGCGTGCAAGATCCGGACGAGCGCTAGCGGCGGCCTCCCCGCCCGCGATCATCCCGGTCCGCCGGCCGCGCCCGGGCCCGCGCTTCCGCCTCGGCTTCGGCCCGGCGGAGCATGCGCTGCGGATCCACCTTCTGAGCGCCGGCCCGGGGGGCGCCCGCCTTGAACGCCGGCTCGCCGCCCTCCATTGATATCGTGAGCGGCCGTCCACCCTTCACCTCGTAGGCGCCGGCGACCTCGTCGCCCATGGCCGCGGCCGCCTTCACCCGCTCGGCCAGCGCGTCCTTGGAGGCCACGCCTTCGAGACTGTAGCTCGAGGTACCGCTGGCCGCGGCAACCTTGAGCAGCAGCGCGTAGCGGGCGCCGGCGAGGTGGCGCACCGAGCGCGGCTCCGCCTTCGTCGTCTCGCGGGCCCACCGCACGGCCTCCTGCTCGTCCTTCGCCAGCGCTGCGGCGGGAGACGCGGCGCGGGTGGTGCTCGCGGCGCGCGTGCGCGCTTCGCGGGCCTCACGCATGCGGCGCAGGTATTCGGGTTCGTCGCTCATGACCGCCTCACGGATGATCGCAGTAGGACGCATTGACAAAATGAAGCCGGGGGCAGGATAGTGTATCCCGCCCCCGGCTTCAATGGGTTCGGCGGCGCCGCGCGGCGCCGCCCCGGTGCTCAGTCCTCGACGAGGATCAGGTACTTCGACGCCGCCCAGAACGAATCGGGCGATGAGATCTCGACGGAGCCGTGCACCTTGCCATCCTTCATCGAGCTCTGCGCCAGGTAGTCGGCGCTCTGCCGCGACACGATCTTGTACTCCTTGTCCTGGCTCGGAAGCGCGATGGTCATGTCCTTGGTCTTGTCCAGCGGCGTGAACGCCTCGGTCGGCAGCGCGCGGGCCGGCTCGAGGTGGTGCCCGCCGAAGAACAGGAACTTGGAGCCTTCGCTGGTCAGCACGCCCTTCGCGATCAGCTCCTTCTTGGTGCCGACCACGTAGTACACCCGGTTCTTCTCGGTGGTGAGCTGCGAGACCGTGTCGGTGAGCGCCGTGTTGCTGACGGTCAGACGGCCGTTCTGCGCGGTGGCGGTGTCGACCTGCTCCTTGAGCGCCACGATCTCGCCCTGCTGCCGCTGCAGCTCGGCCTGCTGCTGCTCGGCCGACGCCTTGAGATCGGCGATGGTCTTCTGGTAGTCGTCGATCTGCGCCAGCAGACGGGCGTCCTTCTTCCGCATGGTGCCGAGGCGCGACTTGGCTTGGGACAGCTGGGTCTCGCTGGTGTTCAGGCGGGTGATCAGCTGGTCGATGCGCGCCAGCGTCTCGGTGCGCAGCTCGCGGTCGCGCTGCGGGCCCGGCACACCACGGTCGGCGGTGGGCTGCGTCGCGGGGCCGATGCCCTTCGCCTTCGCCAGTTCCTTGTTCACATCGTTGACGAAGCCGGATACGGCGAGGACTTCGGTCAGCAGGCTGTCCTTCTCCGCGGCGGTGCTCTTCGCTTCGGAGAGCGCGGCGTTGAGCTCCTTCTCGTGGGTGTTGCACCCGACGGCGGCGAAGGAGACCAGGGCGAGCAGGGTCCAGGCGTGGCGCTTCATAGGTCCTCGAAAAGCGGGGATGTGGTACGACAGCGATCCGAACCCCGTTGTCGCAGGGCCGTCGCGGGAACAAACGAATGTGAATCAGCTTGGACGGCGCGAACCTAAAGCCGGGTGACCCCGCCTTCCGTGATCTGCATCACACCCGGCAGATCGGTATGACGGGCCATCTTGCATTCCTCCCAACTCCCCGCCGCTTTCCTCCCGGCCGCATCGTTCCTGAACTGTGGCCTTTCATGACAGTTGTGGTACGGCCGGGAAGTGCCGGTAACTTATTGAAGCGGACAAGCATGAGTCAAGCACCGGAACCGGCCGGACGGCCTTTGTGATGCCTTTTCCGACGAATAGCACGAATCTCGCGTTCCGGGCGACGTCGCTGTCCCATCCGGCCGGCATCGTCGCCGCCGCAGCCTCTCAATCCGCAGAGCGTGAGATATGTATCGCATCGAGCTGGCCCCGGGCGAAGAGGCGATTTTCAAGTCCATGGACGAGATGGTCACCGGCATCCGCGGCGGCCTGATCAAGGACCACGCGCGGATCTGGCACAAGAGCACCGAGAAGTGGCTCCCCATCGAGTTCCACCCGCACTACAAGATCGCCAGGGAGAAGGTCGCGACCGGCACCGCGCCGGCGCCGGCGGTCGCGCCGCTGCGACTCGATCCGCGCCATGCGCCGGCGCCCGTCGCCCACGCTGAGCCGGCGGTGGAACCCGCGCCGGCGCCGATGCCGCCGCTCCCTGCCATGCCGGAGCCCGAAGCCGCGCCCGCGTACGCCGCCACGACCGCTGAGCCGTCGGGCTTGCTCGCGCTGGCCGACGAGCCCGCGATGCCGACGCCGGCGCCGCTCCCGGCGGACGAGGCGGAGTTCATCTCACTCGACTCACTCGACGCGTCGCCCGGCGCAGCGCCGGTGGACGAACTCGCCGCGCTCGAACTCGATCCTCTACCCGCCGGCGGCCGCCGCCGGGTGCGCACGCTCGGCCTGATCGGCGGGCTCGCGATCGTAGCCGTCGCCGGCGGCGCGTGGGCGCTGCACCGCTCCCCGGCGCAGCCGACGCCTGCCACCGCGCGTCCGAAGGAGACGACGACCAGCTTCGCCGGCTCTCCCGCCGTGGCCGCCGCCGCGGCTCCCGCGCCGGCGCCGATGTCGAGTCTCCCGGCGAGCACACTGGCGGATGAACCCTTGCCCGAGCCGAGCCATGCCGACGCGGCGTCGCACCACGCCGCCGGAGACAGCATCGTCCCGGCGGTGCTGCCGCGGCCGGCGGTGAGCGCGGGCCCGATCACCGTCGCCATGCCGACGGAGTCGGCGGCGGCCGGAGCGATGACGCCGGCGGCATTCGGCGGCCGCTACGCCGCCGCATACGAGAAGGCACGCGATGACTTCGAGAAGGGCCTCTCGGTGTTCGGCTTCGGCAACATCTTCGTCGCGTCGCGCCTCGCCGCCGGCGACGGCGTGCCCGCGACACGGAGCGCGATCAGCGCCGCCGACAACCTGCTGCGCACCTTCCGCAAGCAGACCGACGGGATCGAGCGCGCGTACCACGATTCACTCGAGGTGATCTCGCATCGGAACAACTGGTCGCTCGAGCAGCTGCACGCGTGGGAGGCGGCATCGCAGGTCGAGGGCGCCGAGGTGCAGCTCGTCGGCAGCTCGCTGCTGAAGGCGACCGGCGCGATGTACGACCTGCTCGCCGCGCAGGCCGGCGAGTACAAGGTGAACGGCAGCTCGATCAGCTTCGACGACCCGCAGGCGGCGCGCGACTACGGCGCGCTGCGGCAGCAGATCCAGCAGCTCCTCGTCTCGAAGAGCGCGGCCGGCAACACCAGCGCGGGTCGCCTCGCCAAGGCGATCGGCAGCGCGCGCCCGCCGGTGGAGAGCTGAGCGGCGCCCCCTCCGGTGTGGGCGGCCTCACCGCTCGCGGTGACTCGGCCGGTGTAGCGTTGGACGCATGTCCGCTCCGCCCGTCGTCGCGTCGGTGCTCGACCAGCTCGGCGCCCGCGCCACGCGCCTGACGCTCGACATCGGCGGCGGCGCGCTGGCGCTCACCAGTCTCGACAAGCCGCTCTGGCCCGCCGCCGGCCGGCGCGGCGCCCTCACCAAGCGCGATCTTCTGGAGTATCTCGCCCGCGTCTCGCCGTATCTCCTGCCTCACGTCGCCGGCCGCCCGGTGTTCGTCACCCGCTTCCCCAACGGCATCAGCGGCAAGCGTTTCTTCCAGAAGGTGTGGAAGGAGCCGCCGGCGTTCGTGCGCACCGTGCGGATCTGGGCCGAGGACAAGCGGGAGGATCGCGACTACCTCCTGTGCGACAATCTCGCGACGCTGCTGTGGCTCGGACAGCAGGCCGCGCTGGAGCTGCATGCATGGTTTTCGAGGATCGTGGCCGGTGGCGATGCCGGCCGGCGGCCGCGCACGTTCACCGGCTCCGAGGCGGCGCTGGAGCGGTCGGTGCTCAACTACCCCGACTTCCTTGTGGTGGATCTCGACCCCTACGTGTACAGCGGACGCGAGGGCAAGGGTGACGAGCCGGAGCTCAACCGGAAGGCGTTCGCGCAGGTGCGCGACCTGGCGCTCCGCCTGCGCGACCTGATCGCGCGGCTCGGTCTCGAGGCGTACATCAAGACCTCGGGACGCACCGGGCTGCACCTCTACCTCCCGATCGAGCGGCGCTTCACCTACGACGAGGTGCGCGCGGCGGCGGAGCGCCTCGGACGCACCGTGGAGCGGCAACTGCCGGATCGGGTGACGCTCGCCTGGCACGTGGCGGAGCGGCGGGGGAAGATCTTCTTCGATCACAACCAGAACAGCCGCGGCAAGTCGCTGGCGGCGGCGTACTCGCCGCGGCGGCACCCGGAGGGCACCGTCTCGACGCCGCTCGAGTGGGACGAGCTCGAGCGGGTCTATCCCACCGACTTCACGCTCCGCACGGTGCCGGCACGTCTCGCCGAGCGCGGCGATCCGTGGGAGCGCATCCTCGAACGGAAGCGGTCGCTCGAGCCGATCCTCGCGGCGAACGACTGACGACCGCCGGCTTCAGCGCGACCGGCTGCTCTTCGAGCGGGCCCGCGTGCTCTTCCGCGTGCTCTTGCTCCGATTCCGCTTCCGCGTCGCCGCGGCCTTCTTTGCCGAGCGGCTCCGCGCGGCGGCCGGCCGGGATGCCGATGCCCGTCCGCCCTTCCGCCCGCCTTTGCGGCTCGGCGCCTTGCTCTTCTTCTTTCCCCGCCCCGACCCGCTCTTCTTCCCGCCGCCGCTTTCCTTATTCACCGTGGCCCAGGCGCGGCGCTCGGCCTCTCCCTTCGAGGTGCCGCGATGCTCGTAGCCTTCTTCGATGTGCCGGGCTTCCCGGCGCTGCTTGCTGGTGTAGGACGACTTGTCTCCGCGGGGCATCAGTCCTCCGAATCAGGCATGACACGATTTACCGACGACACGCGCCCGTCGAGGCACGCACGAGCGAATCGGCGCCGGCAGAATGAGGGGAGGAGAGCCTGAGAACCCGGTTACCCGATTGCACACCACCCTGGGTCAGTCACCACCACCCCACCAGCCACCATCCGGATTCCCAGGCCCGCGACAACATGGAGCGCGCCTGCCGTTGCGGCTGTGAAGTGGGTCACACGACGCGGCGTGAAAAGGTGGGTGGAACGGGCCGGATCGGCCCGTTCCCTGCGAGAATAGGAGATATGTAGAGGGGGGATTTGAAGGGAGTAACAGCGGGAGCACGACTTCGGTCAGCTCGTCCGGCCGTTGGGCGTGTCGCCATCGGGCTGGTTCGGACGTCTCGCGGGTCGCTGGCCGGGCCAACTCCCACCGCTGCGCAAGATCACGGCCGCCTGAAATGTCCGCTGTGCCCCACGTCACACCACCGTGTCAATCTGTCCGGCGAGCACCTCGTGCGCGTAAACCAGCCGCACGCCGCGGCGCTGCCACTCCTGCAGCAGGGCCGGCGACTGCGAGGCGTCAATGGCGCGCACGGCGTCGGCGACGAGATGGATGCGGGTGGCGGGCCGGGTGCGGAGCAGCCCCTCGACTGCGTACCGGTTGCACACGTCGAGCGCCACGCCGTAGAGCACCACGTCGTGCGGATCGAGCACGTCGAGCAGCGCGCCGACGTTGGCGTTGGTGAAGACGTCGAACCAGTGCTTGTGCAGGAGGAAGTCGCCGCGATGGGCGCGGATGCGGGCGGCGAGCGCCGCGGGATCCTCCGGCTCCGGCTCGATGATCATCGGATCGCGCAGCGCCGACTCGGCCACCTTGAGCTGGCCCGGCGTGCCGCGCATGCAGTGGGGCGGAAAGGTCTCGCGCCAGTCGGGCGTGTCGCTCAGCTCGCGATGGCCGGGGACGTGGTCGTCGGCGCTGGCGACGATGGTGATGCCGCGCGCGTGGGCGCAGTCGGTGAGCGCCGCGATGGTGTCGAGGATCTCCTCGCTGCCGGGGACGTAGAGCTTCCCGTCCGCGTGCATGAAGTCGTACTGGGTGTCCACGTCCCAGAAGATCATGCCGTAAGCTATTCGACCCGCTCGAGCCGCGGGTTGGGCCGGAAGCCGCGGCCCACCTTGGCGCAAGGCTTTCCCTCCACCAGCACGACGTCGGCGGTGAAATCGAAGCGGCCCTGGAAGAGCGACGAGCCGACGCCGTAGGCGTCCACCGGCACGCCGGCCGCCTCGAACTCGCGGATCTTCTCGACGGTGAAGCCGCCGGAGACGACGATCTGCACCGGGCGAAAGCCGTGACGGTCGAGCGCGTCGCGCACGTTCCAGACGAGCTGCGGGTTGACGCCGGTGGGGCGGAAGCGGCCCATCTGGTCCAGCAGCGAGCGGTCCACCAGCATCTCGCTGGTATCAATGCGCACGCCGTAGAGCCGCTCGCCTAACGCTTCGGCGAGGGCGAGCGAGGTGCCGACGCAGTCGTTCTCGAAGTCCACCAGCGTCACCACCCGCACGTCGGGCGGCATGTACTCGGCGAACTTGGCGGTGGCGAGCACGGTGTCGCCGTCGTAGGCGGCGATCAGCGCGTGGGGCACGGTGCCGATGCCCTTGCTGCCCCACCACGACGCCTGCGCGTCGGTGGAGACGCCGATGGCGCCGGCGATGTGCGCGGCGTAGCCGTCGCCGGTCTGCACCAGCCAGTGGTCATGGCGCGCGGGGAAGAACATCACCTGCTTCGGCGCGGCCGCCTCGACCACGCGGCGGGTGTTGGTGCCGACGCGGGTGCGCCGGGCCAGCACGCCGAGATAGAGCGTCTCGAGGTTGGCGAAGGCGTCGTAGGGGCCCTCGATCAGGAGCACGGTCTCCCACGGCGCGATCTCGTCGCCGTCGTACAGCGCCCACACCTCCATCTCGTCCCATCGCTCGCTGCAGAGCTTGAGGATGGCGATGGCCTCGTCGATACCGCCGAGGGAGGCGTGCTGCTTGCCGAAGACCTGCATGGTGACGCGGGGATGGTAGTCGTCGGCCTGGAGGATCTCGCGGGCGCGGACGAAGTACTTGTCGGAGTAATAGCCCTCGCGCATCCGCTCGACCGGCAGGTGGAAGATCGCGGGGTCGAGTCGCGGGCGTCGCGGCATGGGCGGAAGTTACCTCACAGCGGAAGCCGGGCAAGCCGATGCATCGTTGACACCGGCGCCGGAACGGGCGTAACTCCCGGGTGCCGCGCGAGCTACAGACACTCTCACGTGGGAGGTGACGGTTGACCCAGCCGCTGTCCCGCCCGCGTCGCCTCCGGCTGCTCGGCGCGTGCCTCGGCGCGCTGATCGCGCTGGCATGCCTTGCCGCGCTCTGCGCGGCGCCGCTCACCGCTCAGCAGAAGCCCGCGCCGAAGCCCACCACCAAGCCCGAGCCGCCCAAGCCGGCGGTGGACTCGGCGTTCAAGCGCGCCGGCGACGAGCCGGCGCCGGGCAATCTTCCGGCGACGAAGCCGACGCCGCAGGACACCGTCTTCGCGCCCAAGTTCGACGCGAGCGCGCCGTGGCTCCTGAGCTACTTCCCCTATCTCACCGGCGGCGCCAATGACGCGCCCCAGATCGCGTTCCGCGCGCGCTACTGGCGGCCGGCGGACCTCGACGACCGCGTCACCGCGCTCGTCGCGATCACCGGCGACGCGGGGATCTCGTTCCGCGGAAGCCGGTTCGTGGATCTCCGGCTCTACGATCCGCATCTCGCACCCGACTGGCGCGCGACCGGCGCGCTCCTCGCGAGCCGGGAGGCGCGCTTCGGCTTCTTCGGACTCGGGAACGAGACGACGCGGAACGAGGACCTCGCCGACTCGACGCAGCCTTTCCTTTATAGAGCGGCGCGCACGCGGTACGAGGCGCAGGCGGAGATCTCGCGGCGCCTCTACCGCGGGCTCTGGCTCGGCCTCATGGGCGACGTCACCGAATCCCGCTTCGGCGCGCTCGACGGGCCGTCCATCTTCCGCTCGAGCTTCGGTCCCGCGCTCAAGGACGACGACGTGTCGGGCCGGGCAGCGCTCGTGTACGACGCGCGGGACAACGAGTACAACACCCACCGCGGCTATATGCTCGAGACCGGCGTGCAGGTCGGGAGCGGCGGCGACGGGTATCATCGCGTGTACGGCATCGCGAGCGGATGGTTGCCGGTGCGCGAGGGGACGGTGCTCGCCGGGCGCCTCCTCGGTTCGGGCCTCGGCGGGACGCCGCCGCTCAACGCGCGCTTCATCGTGCCGGCGTGGGAGCGGACGATCGGCGTGCTGGGCGGCGCGGGCTCGGACCGCGCGCTCACGACGGGGAGGTTCGCGGGGACCGGCGTCCTCCTCGGCAACTTCGAGCTGCGGCAGGACGTGATGTCGTTCGGCGGGGACATCGGCCGGCTCGGGGCGATGGCGTTCCTCGATGCGGGACGGGTGTTCGAGGGAGAGGACTTTCGCCTGACGTTCTCGGGGCTGTCGGTCGGGGGCGGGGGCGGGCTCTGGTTCCGGGTGCTCCGGTCCACGATCGTGACGGCGACGCTGGCGCGGGGGCCGGACGGGACACGGGTGACGCTGTCGAACGGGTGGATGTTCTAGGCCGGCGGGCGGCCGGGCTTCTCGCACCGGCGTCGCGCCCGGATCGTTGCCAGCGTGGCAGAGTTCGATGCCGGCGCGGCGATCCACTGAAGTATCCAGCCGACTCCGATCGCAATCCGGCGCCAGCCGTTCGCGGTCGCAGATGCGCGGATTCGCGGCGCGGGCCGGCAGGACCGCGTTCGGGGCGGCCGGAATGTGATCGCGGTCTGGCTCGAGGCGAACACGGGTGGTCTCGACGCGAACGCGCGAGGCCTCGTGCGCGTCGCGCCGGACCCGATCGCGGACCGGTGCAACCTGACCGCGAACCGTTGCAACGTGATCGCGAACCGGTGCAACCTGATCGCGCACTGGCGCGACCCGATCGCAAACCGGCGGACCCGGTTGCGAACCGGTGCGACCCGATTGCAATCGCGCGCGTCCCGATCGCGTCAGCGGCCGACCGGATCGCAAACGCCGCCTTCCCGTCGTCAGCGTGGCAGGCCCGACCGCGAACCGAGGCGACGCGATCGCGAGTGCGGGTGAGCCGATTGCGGGCGCAGGGGCGCCGATCGCGAACGGGGCCGTCCCGACTCCCACGGACAGGACCGGTTCGCCGCCGCGACAGCTCGCCGAGCGCAATTGCCGGGACAAAAACCGCCGCTGCCGTGCGGATGCCCGCCGCCACGGCCGGCTCGCCGGCGAGGAGCGCGATGAGGATGTTGGTGTCGAGGAGGACTCTACCAGTCGGCGGCATCGACGCGTTCGCAGTCCGCTTCGATCACGGCGGTCATGGTCGCGAGATCCGGGGCGGGAATGGCGCCGACAAACTGCAACAGCTCGGGGCCCGCCCCGGCGTGCTCGAGCGTGCGGACATAGACCAGCGCCTGCTGCTGCTGAGCAGGTGGCAGGCGGCGTACGCGGGCTGCGATGTCGTCGGGAATCGAATGGGCCATGCCGCACCTCCAGATAAGACATGTAGAAACGAGAGGAATATACAAGCCGAGCGCCGCGTGGGGCGCTCCGGTGCGCGCCCAGCCAGCGGCAGGCACGCCGCTCGCTGCCGGCGGCCACGGCGACGCTGGTCACGATGGACCGCCGTTGCTCCATCGTCACCGTTCATTTCCCAGCACGTCCGTGAGCACTTGGATGTTGAGCGCCTGGTCGGCCACGACGCGCTTGCGCCGGCGGTTCTCCGCTTCCAGCGCCCGGAGCCTCGCAGTCGGGCTCAGCCGGACTCGCATCATGTAGCAGCGCATCGTAGGTGCTTCGGTGTGGACTTGCCCCAGGATTTCCGGAGACTCCCAAGCCTGAGACGCTGGGAAGCGCGCAAGCCAGCGAGGGATGCCGCGGTTGCTTAGTTCGACGCTCATGGTCTCACGATGATCCTGCGCCTCCCACCACCTGGTGCGTAATAGTGAACGTGTCTTCTCGATTGCACCTTCGCTCCCCGGCACTCTTGCCGCGAACTGGATTTCGGCGTCGACGCATTTGAGCTCTATAGCTTCACGCTGCGCGCCCACGTTCCGAGTGCTCCGGTCTCTTCGACAGAGACGGCGGGTGGTTCGCCGCCGGTAGTGCGTCACTATCGGGTGCTGATACGACGGATCACTGTCCTCGACGTGCTCAGCCAGCGAGTCAACCCGATCGATGGCATCGTAGAAGTACTCGGTGCGGTGGTTCGCGGGATCGAAGAGCTGCTGCACCCGCTGCATCGCGTCGAGCGTGTATCGAGTGACCCGCTTCATCGGCGAGGTGTCGGCCACCACATTTCCGAGCTGGTTGAACGCAAAGCCGGTCCGCAACTCAGCGGCGGTGACTTTTGTCCGCGTCGTTGAATCCCAAACCGCAACCGAGAGCTCGGCAACGCCTTGCAACTCGCCCAGCAACGGCGAGGCCGGATTGGTGACGTAGTCGAACCGGGTCTGATGTCCGTTCGGCGCTGTGACGAGTGAGGTCAAACCCCACTGGTTGTAGCCGTACAGCGTCTTCAGGTGTGCCGTCGAGTCGACGAGGGTGTCCGGAGAATCGGGCGCCGTCGCCGCGCCATAGCCCCAGCGCGTGATGGTCATGGGGACGGCGCCGGGGAGCCCGTCCGTGATGGTCCGTTGCTCCTTGAGGTTGCCGCGGGCGTTGTACAGCAACGTGTCCACGGTGCCATCAGGACGTACGACCCGCGTCACGAGCGCAGGTGTCGCAACCGACCCGCGGGAGACATGCAGGGTATCGCCATTTGGCCCGACGACCTGCGTCGGGGCCCGCCACTGATCAACCCAGAACTTCGCGACATCAGCGGACTCGGTGCGTGGCCCGTCCACTCGCGTGTAGCCCGAGTCCGGGAGGTCCACCGGTGCGCCGTCGAGCCCGACAAATTCCCAGGGACGGATCGTCGTGATGCCCGAGTCGGCGGGACTCGCTCGGAAGGGAATCGCGAACTGCGTCAGCCGGTTGTTGGTGAAGGTGTAGCGGGTCGCAGCCCCACGCCGCGAGGTGCGCGAGGTCATATGACTGAAGAGGTCGTAGCCGAAGCTCGTGCTCACCAGGTCAGGGTCCGTCAGCGACGTCAGCCGCCCCGCCGTCATCGTCGCCGTGAGCACGCGTCCCGCCGGGTCGGTGATCGACTGCAGTAGCGCCGTGGTGGGGTTATACGCGAAGCTGTAGGTGGTGCCCGCCTGACCGCTCGGCGGCACGCGGATGGTGCTGATGCTGCCGTTGCCGTTGTAGGCGATGAACGTGGTGTCGCCGGTGCAATTGATGGTCTGGATGTGCCGGCCGGCGGCGTCGTAGACGATCTTGATCCCGTGGCGGAGCGTGCGGGAGTAGAGCTGGGTGATGTTGTCCCGAATCAAGGTGTCGGGAAACGCCTCTGCCGCGCCGACCCAGCGGGTCTGACCACTTGGCGCGCTCACCGGCTGGAAGAGCTTGACCGACCCATCCGCGCCGTAGATGGCGCGGGCGGTGCCGACGATGGCAAGCTGCTCGATGCCGGCCGGCCACCAGCCGATGCCGTAGAAGGGCGGGAACGGGACGCTCGCGTGTGAGGCTTTCGAGAGATGGCCGCATATGACGGTGTAGGCCCGCTTGAGATCCTCCGGCTTCCGCGTTAGTCCGAACGCCGCCGCGCGGGGAAGGCCCTCGTGGCGGACCGAAAGGCAAAAGGAAATCGGTGAACGTCCGATACGCTCGGAGAACGTCGGCTCGTCTCGACATTAATCGTAAATCGCCTTGACCCCCCAGAAACTTCCGCTAACTAGCGAGGCGACCACGATAAACCCCAGACGGGCCGTGGCAGTTTCCTGATCCGCCTGGGTAAAGACGATGGCGGTCCAGAACGGCGCTACTGCAACCGATCCCACCAGTGCCTTCGAGACCGTGCCGCGCGCACGCGGTGCGAGTAATCCACCAATCAAACCACCGGCTGTGCACCCGATCATATACGCCGCGATCGCTCTTCCGTATGTAGCGCCGACTTGTGTAAATGCCCCCGTGCCGCTGGTGATGCGCACAAGAGTGGCAATGCCGGAGAGCAGCATACCCACCAGCGCACCTACAAATGTGCCGGCAGCGCACCGCGCTAACGGAGGCCAACCGCTAAGGGAGAAATCGGTGCGCTGTGGGGCGCGACGACCACTCATTCCTGGGCGCGGCAACTCTTGAGGTCCTTCCATGATTGGTACGTGCCATACCCGGGGATGAAGTCTTTCCAACTAACGCGACTAGCTGCGCCGTAGAGCGTGCCTTCGACACCCTTGGCGAAGCCGACGTCTCCAGGCATCTCGAACAAACGATCCCAAGCGCGTCCTGCTAGTTGCGCAGTGGCCTGCTCTGCGCCCATTGCGGCTTCGCCTACGGCCGCCGCAGTCGTAACACCCCTCTACCCGATCACGGCTCGGTCGTGGCGCTAGCGCGCGCGCTTTCGGCTGGCGCGCCGGGGCGGTGCTGCGGGCCGCTCGGCCTCGTCTGCGGCCCGCAGGAGCACCTGACGGGCCCACGTCGAGGTCTCGAGGAAGTTCGCTTCGGCGATGCGCTGCAGCCGGACGCGATCCTCGGGCGCGAGGCGAATGAGCAGGGCGTGAGTCTTGGGGGACGTGGCCACGCGACGGTGTCTCCGGGGCAGACGCGGGGTTGCGCGAGCGGACGGCGGACCGTATATCATCGGTATACGGCCGCGCGGATCCAGCGCCGCGCGCTCGGGCCAAGATAACGCCCGGCCGTGAGCCGCTGCGCTCTCCGGCTCCTCTACAGCATCGCGCGCGACCGGCGACCGTTCACGCCCGAGCCGCCGCCGCGCGGGCGCGGGCACAGTCCCACACCTGCCGCGGCCGAGGCGACCGGGCCGGCCGGGCCGGCCGGGCCGGCCGCTCGCGTGGGTGCCGTGTAAACGATGTAATCAATGGATCGCCGACGGACCGGGACACCGGAGCACGCGACACGCTGACGCAGCGTCGAGCTTTGCTGGCGTCCGACTTCCACTGGCTCACCCGGTTCGTGATTCGCCGTGAGGCTCCAAGGCAGGGGTGTTGAGGGTGGCGCCGATCCGCGGTACGCCTCCGATCCGGCCGCCACGCCTCCGAAGCCATGCTACCATCGAGCAGCGCGGATCCGGTCGGCCCCGTGGCTCTTTGACAACGGCTCTCCCCCGGGTCCCGGTCCCAGGCCGGGTGCGGATCCAATAATCCCGCTGGCGCGTGCGCACAGGTGCGCGACGGCGCCCGACGTAACACTTGATCCCACCCGGCCTGCATCCGGCTTAGACGATTTCCGTCGGACGGAGCCATGTACCGCACCTGAGAAGGCGCAACTAGCGAAGAGTCCTCGCAGGCGGTGGCGGATCGATGATCGTTCCGTGCCAGAGGATCGCCCCGATGATTACTAGAGCGAAGACGACTAATCCGATTACCCATGCCTTGCGATTCATGTGATCTCCGGCGTCCAAGTCTCCCACTCACTTGCCCTGACAGCCGCCGAGGTCGGGATATCCACCATCGGCGTAGCCGCCACGATCAGCCCGGCCTTCATTGTCGCACGCATACGAATCCGCGTCTCGTTCTGCACTGTTGGGGGTCATGAAGAATGACTGCTGGGTGTGGCGCGCCTCATGCGCCATTACAAATCCGAGTTCGCCACCAGGGTAGTGGAAAGTTTCTCCCGCGACGTTCACGTTGCCCGTGATACTACTTGTCGACGCGGCGGGCACCTTCTTCGTGAAGAACGCCTTGATACGGTCGATGACATCGAGCCCGGGATGGATCTTCCCGGCGTTCAGTAGCTGCAGAACTGACTTCCTAGCACCCGACTTGAGATACCGCTTGGCCGCACCCTCGATCCTCTGCCATTGTTCGACCGACAACCCGCCGGGGCACTTCCCATCCTTATCTCTCTGCGCCTCCGGGCACAATCCAAAGGGATCCGAATAAGCTACTAGATTTGCGCGCATGGACGACGCCCATCTGGAGGTGACGCCGGCGTTCCGGATCCCTCGCGCGGAGCTCGCATACCGGGCGACCCGCGCCGGCGGACCGGGCGGTCAGCACGTGAATACCAGCTCGACGCGAATCGAG
>JAICWE010000065.1 GCA_025934955.1 Gemmatimonadales bacterium
AGCGCTCCGCCGGCGGACGCGCGGCGCACCGGCGACCGCGGCGTCGCGCTCGTGACCGGCGCGTCGGCGGGGATCGGGCGGGAGTTCGCCGAGCAGCTCGCGGGGCGCGGCTACGATCTGGTGCTGGTCGCGCGCGACGCCGCGCGCCTCGAGGCCGCCGCCGCCGAGCTGCGCGCGCGGCACGGGGTGGCCGTCAGCGTGCTTCCCGCCGACCTCGCGTCCGACGGCGAGACCGATCGCGTCGTCGCCCGCGTCGCGGCGGAGCCGCGGCTCACGATGCTGGTGAACAACGCCGGCTTCGGCACCACGGGCGCCCTGGCGGCGGCGTCGGCCGAGTCGCAGGAGGCGATGGTGCGGGTGCACGTGCTGGCCTCGCTCCGGCTGACGCAGGCGGCGGCGCGGGTGCTCGCCGCCCGGGGTGCCGGCGCCATCGTCAACGTCTCGTCGGTGGCGGCGTGGGCGACCGCCGCGGGGAACGTGAATTACTGCGCGACGAAGGCCTACCTGACGTCGCTGTCGATCGGCGCGTGGGCCGAGCTTCGGCCGCGCGGGGTGCAGGTGCAGGCACTCTGCCCCGGCTTCACCCACTCGGAGTTCCATGCGCGGATGGGCACGGACAAGAACGACATTCCGCGCTGGGCCTGGCTCGCCGCGCGGACGGTGGTGCGCGACTCGCTGCGCCAGCTCGATCGCCGCGGCGGTCCGGTCTGCGTGCCCGCGCTGCGCTACAAGCTGGCGGTGTTCGTCCTCCGGAGACTGCCGTACGGGGTGCTGGCGCGGCTGTCGCGCCCACCGCGACGCGCGGCGCCCGCCTAACGCGTCATCGCCGGATTGCCGTTCGCGCGCGCGTGCTCCAGCCGCCAGCGCACCTGGCGGCCGAGCGACGCCGGCGTGAACGGCTTCGCCACGAACGCCGAGCCCGCGGGCAGGAGCCCGCGCTGCCGCATCTCCTCGCCGGTGTAGCCCGACATATAGAGGATCGGCACCTCGGGATGGGTGAGGGCGAGGTGTCGCCCGACCTCGGCGCCGTTCCGCTCCGGCATCACCAGGTCGCACAGCACCAGATCCGGCCCCGACTCGCTCCCGAGCCGCGCGATCGCATCGTCGCCGTGGATCGCCTCGCGCACGGTGTACCCGAGCTGCTCCAGCGAGCGTCGCGCGATGGCGCGCACCAGCGGCTCGTCATCCACCACCAGCACCGTCCCGCGGCCATGCGCCTCGTGTGTCGCACCGCCGCGATCGGCGTCCGGCACCGGCTCCCGGCTCGCGGGGAAGAGCAGCATCGCCGTCGTTCCTCGTCCCGGCTCCGACTCGAGCCAGACGTCGCCGCCGCTCTGCCGCATGATCCCGTACACCATCGGCAGGCCGAGTCCGGTCCCCGCGCCGACCGGCTTGGTGGTGAAGAACGGGTCGAAGGCGCGCGTCTGGGTCTCCTCGCTCATCCCGTTGCCGCTGTCCGACACCGTGAGCACGCTGTAGCGGCCGGCGGGTAGCTCGCCGCCCTCGCCGCGCATCGGCGTGGCGGCGGCCAGCTCCCGCGCGGCGGAGGCGATCCGCACCCTGCCGCCCGCCGGCATCGCGTCGCGGGCGTTGGCCACGAGGTTGATCAGCATCTGCTCGAGCTGCGCGCGGTCGGCCCGCACCGGCGGCAGCTCCGGCGCCAGCTCCAGCGAGACCGTGGTGTGCGCGCCGGCCAGCCGGCGCAGCACCGGCGCGAGCTCGACGGCGACCTCGTTGAGATCGAGCAGCACCGGCTGCATCACCGACTGGCGGCTGAAGGCGAGGACCTGCTGCGTCACGGTCGCGGCGCGCTCCGCCGCGTGCAGCGCCTCGTCGAGGTCGGCACATGCCGGGTGGTCCGGCGGCAGGGCATTCCGCGCATAGCTGGTGAAGCCGATGACGGCGGTCATCATGTTGTTCACTTCGTGCGCCATGCCACCCGCGAGCGTCCCGACCGCCTGGTGGCGCCCGGCCTGCTGCAGCCGCTGCTCGCTCTCCCGCCGCGCCGTGATGTCCTGCGCCACGCCGACGAGGCGCGCGGCCCCGGTGGCATCCGGCGCTACGGCGCCCCGGATCGTGACCCAGCGGGTGCGCCGGTCGGCGGGACAGACGCGGAACTCGACCGCCGCCACCGCGCCCGCGACGCCCGCGTGCCGGAAGCCCTCGAGCAGCGGACGATCTTCCTCGTGGGCGAGCAGCACGAACTCGTCCCACGTCATCCGCCGCGGTCCCGCCTCGGCGCAAAGCATCGCGGCGAGCTCGTCCGACAGCGTCACCGTGCCGCCCGGATCGGCCCAGAGGAGGCCGAGCTGCGCGATCTCGAAGGCGCGCCGGAGCCGCGCGTCGCTGGCGCGCATGCCGTCGACCGTGTCCTTCGCCGCTTCGGCCGCGCGTCGCGCCTCCAGCTCGGCGGTGACCCGCGCGGTGACGTCGCGGTTCGCCTCGAGGATGCGGGCGCCGTCGAGACCGCGCACCAGCACCTGGCGGCTCTCGGTCAGGATCTGGCGGCCATCGGCGCAGGTGTGCTCGAGCACGCCCTCCCAGCGCCGATGACGCAGCAGCGCGTTCTCCATGTCCTCGATGCTGCCCGCCCGCGGACGGGTGCGGAGCAGGTCGTGGCTCCGCCGGCCCAGCGCCTCGGCCCGGGGGAAGCCGTACAGCGCCTCGGCGCCGCGGTTCCAGTACTCGATGCGGCCGCCGGGCGAGCGGATCAGGATGGCGTCGTAGGTCTGTTCGAGGAGGTCGGCCTGGTCCCTGAGGCGCAGGTCGCCGCGGCGGGCGGACCCGTCCGGCCGCCAGACGAGCGCGGCGACCACGAGTGCGAGCAGCACGGCTGCGACCGCGACGATTCCGATGCTCACGCCTCCAGTATGCGGCGTATCGCGCCGCCTGCCGTGGCGCAGGGCACACCGGCGCTACCAGCCCCCGCCGCCGATGTCCCGCGGCACATGCACCCGGTTCATGACGTCGCGCACGCCGGGCACGTCGGCCACGATGTCCTCGGCGAGCCGGCGCGCGCGACGGTCGTGCACCATGCCGCTCAGCGTCACCTCGCCGCCGGCCACCCGCACATCCACGTCGGTGGCGTCGAGTGCGGGGTGCTCGGTCAGCCGCTGGTGAATGTCCTCGGCGATCCGCGCGTCGGGCCGGCGGTAGCTGCGGGGGCCGCGGCCGGCGTGCGGCCCGCGGAGCTCGCGCGCCTCGCGGGCGTACTCGCTCTCGCCCCAGCTGCTCTCGCCGGGAAAGCCGATGCCCTCGTGCCCGAGCCCGCCGCCGCCGGCGCCGGTGCTGTGGCGGAGCCAGTCGCCGTAGCGCGGTGCGTCGAGCGAGCTGTCGTCGGGCCAGCGGCCGCCGCCGATCGTGCTCGGGTCGCGCGAGCGATAGCCGATGTTGCTGCCGAAGCCGCCGTCGGAGGTGAACTCGTTGGGGCTGCCGCCGAACGATCCGGCCGGGCCGCCGGGACCGTTGCCCGATTCCAGCAGCTCGCTGTGGCCCGGCGGCGACTGCACATGGCGCCGGCTCAGGTGCGGCGCGCGGTCATCTGCCATCGTTCCTCCTCGTTGTCAGATGGCTGAGAGTAGCCGACGGCGCGGCGAATCCCTGTGAGCCGCGCCACACCCGCGTCGCGACCCGCCGGCTATACATGCGGCCGATTCAAGCTCCGGAGTCCGACATGCGTGCCACCGCTCCACCTCCGCTCGCCGGCACCCGGCTCGAGCGCGCCATCGGCGTGGTGTATCGTCCGGAGACCGAGCGGCTGAGCCACTACTTCGAGGCACGCCTGGCCGAGCAGTTCGACGCCGTCATCCACTTCGACCGCACCGAGGCGGTCGAGCCGCTCGACGCGAGCGAGGGATGGCGCACCGGCGAGCCGCCGGAGACGTACCCGACGGGCATCCGGCCGTACGCGCCGGCACCTTCCGCGCGGCGACGGGGTCAACTACCATCCCGATTCCAGATCGCCGATGGTATCCGGGCCCCTCGCCGCCGGAGCGCGCATGGCCACACAGCAGGACCTCGACTTCACCTACACCCAGATAGACCGCCTCTTCCGCCTGAGCATGGGCGAGATGGGCGATTTCAGCGGCGCTCTCTACGACGGCGACTTCACGCTGCCACTGGAGCAGGCGCAGCGGCGGAAGCACGAGTTCGTGGCCCGCAGTCTCGGCATCGGGCCGGGGAAGCGGGTGATAGATCTCGGCTGCGGCTGGGGGCCGATGCTGAATTATTTCAGGAGCATCGGCGCGACCGGTGTCGGCGTGACGCTCGCGCGCGGACAGGCGGCGGCGTGCCGCCGGAACGGGCTCGACGTCCATGTGATGGACTGCCGCACCATCGAGCCGGACACCTTCGGCCCGTTCGACGCCGCGGTCAGTCTCGGCGCCTTCGAGCACTTCTGCTCCCGCGAGGACTTCGCGGCGGGCCGGCAGGAGGCGATCTACGGCGATCTCTTCGCCATGGTGCACCGGCTGCTGCCGCCGGGCGGCCGGTTTTACCTCCAGACCATGGTCTTCGGCCGCAACATGATCGCGCCGGAGCGGATCGACGTGGACGCGCCGCGGCTCTCGGACGAGCACGTGCTCGGGCTGATGGCGGCGCAGTTCCCGGGGTCGTGGCTGCCGTCGGGCGCGGAGCAGATCGAGCGGAGCGCGGCACCGCACTTCCGGATGGTCTCCAAGAGCAGCGGGCGACTGGACTACATCGAGACCATCGGCCAGTGGCACCGGCGCTTCTCGCAGTTCGGCGTGCGCAAGTCGGTCGTCAAGCTGTCGCTGCTCCCGCGCTACCTGCTCAGCAAGAATTTCCGCGACGCATTTGCGTCCGGGATCAATGCCAACCGGATCTGCTTCCAGCGGGAGCTGCTGGATCACTTTCGGCTGGTCTTTGAGCGGGTGGGCTAGCCGGGCATCGGGGCGTGGTCGGTGGGTTTCGAGGTTCGTGCTCGCCTGCCCGGGGCGGGGGTCTCCGGGCACTGCAGTTCGCTCTGGCGGGTGAGCTCATAACATCAGCGGCCGCTCACTGACGCGCCCTCCGACCCCCACCCCGTGCGGCTCGCCGGCGCACCGCCGGCGAGGCACCCGCGCCGGAGCCCAACCACCGCAACTCCGCCCAGCGAGCGCAACCACCGTCAGCCCGCCCCCGACAACCTAGAGCCGCGAAGCTCCCGAGGAGCTGGACGCAGCGGTCTGGGGGCCCGGCACCTGCTCGGGCGCCTGCCGCCATCCCTCGGCCAGAGTCTTGCCCACCTGCGTCACCACATCCTGCCGCGCCGGCAGTCCCTCGTTCTGAAGGAACCGCACCACCGCCGTAGGAATGATCCGATCGAGCGTCAGCACGGCGCGGGTGTAATCCCGGAAGTGCTGGCTCCCGAGATCCGCCACTTCCTGGTCGCCGAGCGCCAGAGCCGTGGTGTTCAGCATGACGTAGCCGATCGCGGCGAGGTTGAAGGCGGTGTAATCGTCCCGCAGGTTCTTCGGCAGTCCTTCGTTCCGGACCATGTCCACCGCGCCCGCCGCCATGCCGAGCACGTTGGAGCCGGCCCGCTTTACCGCGTCGGCGGCACCGCTCGCCTTGCGCCGCTTGCTCAGGTCGCGCAGGTCGCTCACGTGATGCTGCACCGAGCGCTGCACCGTCTTGAGCTCGCCGGTGACGTCGGGATAGTCCTTCAGGTCGTCGAGCTGGCTCTTGATCGCCTTGTCGATGTGCTCTTCGAGCGCGAGCATGTCGGTGATGTAGCTGTTGATCGCGTCGGTGGGGTTGCTGCTGGCCATGGGCTCCTCCGGGGAGAGTCGTGTAAGAGCCCCGGAAGGTGGTCCTGCGGACACCGCCGTGCGGTGACGGATGACCGTGGAGCGGCTACTGCCGGGCGTCTCCGCCGAGGGCCGCGAGGCGGCGTTTCGCTTCGGTCACCTGCGGCTGGAGCTCGGGGTCGGCGTTCCGGCGGAGCGCGATGTAGCGGCTGTAGAAATCGGCGGCCTTCGCCTTGTCACCCTTGGATTCGTAGATCTCGCCGAGGCGGTACCAGATGCGGGGGAGGTAAGCCGGGTCCATGAACATCTTGGCCTGCGACGGCGTGGCAAGATACCGATTGTAGAGCGCGAGCGCGCTGTCCGGCTGGCCGGCGTTGTCGAGTGCCGCGGCGAGATCCGGGAGCGCGCAGACGTTGCAGTCGACCGCGTCCTGTGCCGTGAACTCCGCCAGCGCGGCCTGCGGCTGATGCTCGGCCATGTGCATGTAGCCGAGCGAGCTGTGGTACTGCGCCGCATCGCCGGCCTGGATCTCGGGTGGGGTCGTCCGCTGCCACTCGGTGAGCATGGCGCGCGCCCGGTCCGCCCGTCCGGCATAGCTGTACGCGTTGGCCAGCGAGAAGTAGGGCCGGTCGGCCGGGGCGAGCGATGCCAGCGGAATCCGCTGGAGGGCGGAGTCGAGGATGCCGAGCGCGCGCTCCGGCCGGCCCGTCCCCCAGGCATACCCTTGGGCTCGGCCCGCCTCGGCTTGGAGCTCGGCCGCCCGGAAGCCGGCGCGCTCCGCCAGCGCGGCCACCTGCCGGCTGAATCCGTCCGCCTCGCGGAGCTGCCCCCGCATCCCGACGGCGAACGCCCGGCGGTTGAGCAGTGTGGAACTGAACGTCGGGTTGTCGTGCACGCCGGCGCCGAACGCGGCCGCCATGCTGTCCACCGCATTCCACTCACCGCCCGCTGCCCGCACCATGAGGGCGGCCAGCTCGGCGTTGGGCGAATGGGGGAAGCGGCGCAGCGCGACGGCGAGCGTCGCACGGGCGCTGTCCAGCTGGCCTGCGTCGATCTGCGTGTCGACCAGGCTGTTGTAGCTCAGCGCATTGGAGGAGTCGACGCGGAGCAGGCGCTGGAGCAGCTTCACCGCCTCGGGCGCATCGCGCTTGGGCCCGGTGAGCAGGATCGCCAGGTTGTTGAGCGCGATTTCGTCGTCCGGGTTGAGCTCCAGGGCCGAGCGGTACGCCGCCGCCTGCCGGTCCATGTCGCCGGTCATGCTGTAGTAGGTGCCTTCGGTGATGTAGCGCTCCCGCTGGGAGAGCCGGTCGCGGTGCTGGAAGGCACGGGTGAGCGCGTCCACCCGCTTGGACTGGTCGGTGCCGCGGTTCTGGTAGAGGACGCCGAGCTTCCGCCACGCCATGGCGAAGGCGGTATCGAGCGTCGTCGCCTCGGTGAGCAGCGAGATACCGCGGTCGTAGTCCTCATTGCGGAACGCCTGCTGCGCCTCGGTGTACTTCCGGAGCGCCTCCAGCGAGCCGGTGGTCACCTGCTCCAGCCGGTCGCTCCCCTTGAGCCGCTCGACCGAGCCGCCGATCCGCTTCCGCATGTCGCGCGACAGCTTGTCCAGCGCGGCGAGAATCTTCGTGGAATCGTCCGCCGTCTCCCGGAGCGCCACCAGCGTCTCACCGCTCGCGGTCGCGATCAGGCGCGACGAGATGCTGTAGCTCCCGCCGGCCCGCGCCACGTCGCCCACCACGATCGCCTTGATGCCGTCGCGCTGGGCCACCTCGCGCGCCGTCGCGGCGGTGAGCGTGGTGCCGGTCGGCCGCTGCATCCGCTGCAGCACCTGCAGCACGTACTCCGGTTGCACCACCTGGATCGCCGGCTGCTGCGCCAGATCCACCCGGAACGCCTCGGTCAGCGTGCCGCCTAACGACGAGTCGCCCGGCGGGCTGCTGAAGTCGGCGACCAGGACCCGCTCCTGCTTGTCGAGCACGCCGCGTCCGATCAGCGAACCGCCGAGATAGCCGAACGCCCGGAGCCCCAGCACGCCGGCCACCAGCACCGCGAGCCCGATGACGAGCGCCGCGCGCGGGATCCGCGCGAGCGGCCCCCGCCGCTTGAGCGCCGAGACCGGCTGGGTTCCGTAGCCCGGCGTGCTGAGCTGCACCTGATTCAACGCCGCGAGCAGCTCGTCGGCGCTCTGGAAGCGGTCGGCCGGGAGCTTCTCGAGGCAGCGCATCACCGCGTCGCCGAGCGCCTGCGGCAGGTGCGGCCGATGTCGCCGGATCGGCTCCGGCGCGCGGGTCACCTGCGCCGCGAGCACCGCCTGCGGGGTGTTGCCGCCGATCGGCTGGGTGCCGGTCAGCATCTCGTACGCCATCACGCCGAGACTGTAGAGATCGGCGCGGCCGTCCACGTGCGGATCGGCGGCGGCCTGCTCCGGCGCCATGTAGGCCGGCGTGCCCAGCGCCATGCCGGTGCTGGTGGCGCCCACGCCGTCACCGGCGTCGCTCAGCGCCTTGGCGACGCCGAAGTCGGTGACCAGCGCGTGCTCGCCCGAGATCAGCACGTTCTCCGGCTTGATGTCGCGGTGCACCACGTTCTGCCGGTGGGCGTAGGCCAGCGCGTCGGCCACCTCGCGGATGAGCCGGAGCGCTTCCGGTACCGCGAGCGCGCCCTGGCGGACCAGTCGCTGCCGGAGCGACTCGCCGTCCACGAACGGCATGCTGTACCAGAGGAGCCCGTCGCGCTCGCCGGAGTCGAGCACGGTGAGGATGTGCGGGTGCTGCAAGCGTGCGGCGAGCTTGATCTCGCGGAGGAAGCGGTCGGGCCCGAGCGAGGCGGCCAGCTCGGGCTTGAGCACCTTGATGGCGACGAGGCGGTCGTGCCGCAGGTCGCGCGCGAGCCAGACGGTGGCCATGCCACCCTGCCCGAGCTCGCGCTCGATGGCATAACGATCGCCGAGGGCCGTCGCGAGCTGGCCGAGCATGTCGGGCATGGGCACCGGAGGAGAAGGGAGCGGCTGAAGAATACCGCATGAGCCGGGGCGCGGGGAGGCCCGTCGTGTTCCGGCGCGCGAAGGCGGGGTGACGTGCGCCGCTGCCCGAGGGTCGCCGCGGACCTACTATGGCGGCTGTGCTATGCCCCGGCCTCGCGGCCATCTCTCAGACGGAGGACGATCCCATGGCGAAATTCACGACTCCCCTTCGGCTGGCGCTCATGCTCGGCATCGCCGGGCTCCCCGCCTGCCTCGCCGCGGCGGCCGCCGGCGCCGGCGCCGCCACGGGCGTGTATCTCACCAGCCGTGGGGCCCAGTCGCTGGTCAACGGATCGGTGGACCAGATCGCGGCCAACGCGCAGTCGGTCATGACGGCGGAGGGGATCACCTCCACCGGCCGCAGCACCGACAACGGCGGTGACACCCGCGAGTTGAAGGGCACCAAGGGCGATCTCGACGTGGACATCACGATCAACCGGAAGACCCCGACCACGGCGCAGGTCGAGGTGACCGCCCGCAAGAACACGCTCGAGTGGGACAAGGACTACGCCAAGTCCGTGCTCGGCAAGATCGTCGCTAAGAGTTGAGCCGGGCGCCGGGCCCGCGTCCCGGCGCTTCGAGGGCACGCCGGAGGTTGGCCCGCGCGCGGGCGTCGAAGCGGGCCTGGAAGCGGGCGGTGCGGTAGAGCCGCTCGCGCGCGAGGAAGCCGCGGAGGAGTTCGGCGCGACCTTGGCGGAAGTCGGCGTCGGGGACCCAGGCGTACTCCGCGCGGATCGCGCGCTCATAGCCGTCGAATTCCGCGGGCGGCGCGGCCAGGATCGCGAGGTCGATGTCGCGCACCAGCGCGGCGTCGCCGGTGTCCGGCTCGTCGCGATGGCGGGTGGCGAGGACGAGGCGTTCAACCGCGGTCGCGTGCCGCGCGCCGCCGCCCTCCGCCAGCAGCGCGCCGGCCCACGCCGCGCTCCGCTCCTCGTTGTCGCTCGCGCGGCTGTCGTAGACGACGTCGTGCAGCCAGAGCGCCAGCTCGACTTCGTCGGGGTCGTGCGCCGGCTCCCGCGCTTCATCGAACAGAGAGAGACAGGCGCCGATGTGCGCCAGGGTGTGGTAGTGCCGCCCCGGCGACGCGTACGCGGCGGCGAGCGCGGCATACGTGCGATCGGCGTCCGCCGAGGGGGCGATGCGCGACAGCAGCGCGCGCCACCGCTCCCGGGTCGCCGGCCCTTCGCTCACACGATCGTGCCGCGACACTCGCCGAAGCCGATCCGCGCGAACCCCGCGCGCTCGCACCAGCCGCGCATGATCACTTCGTCGCCGTCTTCCAGGAACGTGCGCGTCTCGCCGGTGGGGAGCGCCAGCGGCTCGGTGCCGCGCCAGGTGCGCTCCAGCAGGCAGCCGCGCGACCCCGGCGTCGGGCCGGATACGGTGCCGCTCGCGAGCAGGTCGCCGGGGCGGAGGTTGCAGCCGTTGCTTGCGTGGTGCGCCACCAGCTGCGCCACCGTCCAGTACATCGCCGTGAAGCTGCCGATGCTCACCCGCATCGGCGCGATGTCCTCGGCCCGCATCCGCGCGCTTTGGAGCAGCACCTCCAGCGTGAGATCCACGCCGCCCCGCTCCCGCACCGCCGGCGCGTCGAGGTAGGGCAGCGGCTCGGGGTCGCCCGCGGGCCGCGCAAAGGCCGGCACCCGGAACGGCGCCAGCGCTTCCATCGTCACCACCCACGGCGACACCGTCGTCGCGAAGTTCTTGGCGAGGAACGGCCCCAGCGGCTGGTACTCCCAGGTCTGCACGTCGCGCGCGGACCAGTCGTTCACGATGGACAGCCCGAACACGTGCCGCTCCGCCTCGCTCACCGCGATCGTCTCGCCCAGCGCGCTGCCGCGGCCGATGTACGCGCCCACCTCCAGCTCGTAGTCCAGCCGCCGCGTCGGACCCATGCCCGGCGGCGCGTTCGCGTCGTCGCGGGTCTGGCCCGACGGCCGCCGGATCGCGCTCCCGCTCGCGACGATGGACGACGCGCGGCCATGATAGCCGATCGGCACCCACTTGTAGTTGGGCAGCAGCGGATTGTCCGGCCGGAACATGCTGCCGACGTTGGTGGCGTGGTGCACCGAGGCGTAGAAGTCGGTGTAGTCGCCGATCAGCGCCGGCACCAGCATCTCCGCCTCGCGCTGCGGCAGCAGCAGCTCCGCGAGCGCGTCACCCGAGCGGCGGTGCGCATCGCCGCCGCGCCGGAGCAGCGCGCTCACGCCGGCGCGAAGCTCCGACGCGGCGGCCGGTCCCGCCGCCATCAGCGGGTTGAGCATCTCGTCGCGGCAAAGCTCCGCCGCGCGCCCGGCGTGCCCGGTGAGATGGCCGCCGTCGAGCGCCGCGGCGACGTCGAGGATCTCGTCGCCGATGGCGACGCCCACCCGCGGCGGCTCGCCGCCGGTGCGGTAGATGCCTAACGGCAGGTTCTGGATCGGGAAGTCGGGATGCCCATCGGCCGAGGGGACCCAGCTCGCGAGCGCCGGGTCGTGCGTCTCATTGACGTCATGCGGCGCGCTCACAGGAGCCCGAGTCCGCGCAGGTCGTCCACCGGCTCACGGAACGAGCAGGAACCGAAGCTGATCATCCGCTCGGCCCGGGTACGCGCGAGGTCGGCGGTGCCTACCCGCAGCGCATGCCAGCTCACCCCGTCCGGGTCGAAGCGGAAGGCGGCGGGATCGGGCTCCTCCAGGATCTCGACGGCGTCCGCGTCGGTAGCGCCGGCGGCGATGAGCGCGGTCGCGAGCATCACGTTGAGATAGCCGTACATCGTACCCGACGCGCTGCCCGGCGCGTAGGTCAGGCGGTAGGTGGCGCGGAGCGGATGGTGCAGCCCCGCCGTCGCCTTGAACGGCACCGCCGCCTCGACGCAGGCGCGGAGAAAGCGCGCCAGCGCGGGCGCCGGCGGAAAGGCGTCGGCGGCAATGCCGCCGGTGCGGATCTTGGCGCGGAGTCCGCTTTCCGCGATCGCGCCGACGATCGCCGCCGGATCGCCGTCGATCGGCACTTCGACGTAGGCGGTCATCCAGCGCGGCACCACGGCGCCGAGCGCGCGGATTGCCGCCGGTGTCGCGGCGGTCGTCTCCACCACGTCGGCCGTCATCCGTCCCGCGCCGTCGGCGGCGTGCCGGCAGTTCAGCTCGCCCGCGGCGCGGAGCGCCTCTTCCAGTGCCGCGCCCGCGAGCAGCGCGAGCCGCCACGGCTCGCCGGCGTCGGGTGCGCGCGGCAAGAGCGGCTCCGCCGCCGCCTCGAACTCGCCCAGCCGCGCCGCCGGCAGCACGAATCGCCCGAGCGCCCAGCGGTCGGGGCCGGCGACGTACTCGGCATACGCGGCGACGGCGTGCGGCAGGTCGAGTTGCGCTGGGGGAAAGAGCCCGGCGTAGTCCACCGCGCCCTCGAGCAGGGCGCGGATCGGCGGGAGCGTGGCGGCGGGCGGCAGGGGCGGCTCCGGGTCGGGTCTCGCGTAATATAGGCGCCGCCGACTGTGCGTCCGACCACAGCGCCGCCGCCCGGCACGCCGCAGCATGGAAGCCATGCCGCGCCGGATCGCGCCGTGTCGCTGAGGGGCCTCGCCGGCCTCTGGAAGGCCGCCCTGGTCGGCTGGTACAGCGACAACGTGCCGCGGCTCGGCGCATCGCTTTCCTATTACACGCTCTTCTCCTTCGCACCGATCCTCGTGATCGTGATCGCCGTCGCCGGCGCGGCGTTCGGCGCCGAGGCGGTGCGGGGCGAGGTGGCGCGGCAGCTCACCGGGCTGGTCGGCGCCACCGGCGCCAAGGCGATCCAGGATCTCATCAAGAACGCCCACGAGCCGAAGATCGGCACCATCGCGAGCGTCGTCGGCGTCGTCACCTTCCTGCTCGGCGCCACCGGCGCGTTCCTCGAGCTGGAGGCGGCGCTCAACGACATCTGGAAGGTGAAGGCGCGCACCGCGGCGCTCGGCTTCAAGGGAATGGTGCTGCAGCGCTTCCTCTCCTTCGGGCTGGTGCTCGCGGTCGGCTTCCTGCTGCTGGCCTCGCTGGTGGTCAGCGCCGGGCTCGCCGCGATCAACACCTACATGAGCGGGCTGCTGCCGCTGGCGCCGGTGGTGTGGCAGATCGTCAACGTCGTGGTGTCGCTGCTGGTGATCACGCTGCTCTTCGCCCTGATCTACAAGGTGCTGCCTAACGTGCCGCTCGACTGGGCCGACGTCTGGATCGGCGGCGTCGTGACCGCCGCGCTCTTCGAGCTGGGCAAGATCGCCATCGGGCTCTACCTCGGACACAGCAGCGTGGCGTCGTCCTACGGCGCGGCCGGCTCCCTGGTTGTGCTGCTCGCGTGGATCTACTACACCTCGCAGGTCGTGCTGCTCGGCGCCGAGTTCACCAAGGCCTACGCGGCGTGGCGGGGCACCCGCTGACGGCACCGGCGCCTCGCTGGCGCGCTCCGCAGGCGGGGCGTATGTTGGCGGCCATGTCAGACCGACCCCACGTTCTCCTTGAGCGACTTCCGTCGCCCGCCGCCGGATGAGCGGCCCGCCGCCAATCGCGTCGCCCCAGCAGCTGCTGGCGATGGCGACGAACGGACTCACCCTCCACCAGACGCTCTACGTCGCCGCGGTGCTCGGCGTCGCCGATCAGCTCGAGGGCGGGCCGGCGGAGACGAGCGCGCTGGCGCGACGCCTCGAGGTGGACGAGTCGGCGCTCTACCGCGTGCTGCGGTATCTCGCGAGCCAGGGCGTGTTCGCGGAGACGGAGCCGCGCACCTTCGCCAACAACGACGTCTCCCGCTTCCTCCGCACCGGAGTCCCCGGCTCGCTCCGGCCGATCCTGATCTTCCGCGGCAGCGGCTACTTCTTCGAGCCGTACGGCCGGATCCTGCACAGCGTCCGCACCGGTCTGCCGGCGCGGAGCGCGGTGTACGGCATGGACGGCTTCGAGTACCTGCGGCAGCATCCCGACGACGCGCGCATCTTCGACGACGCGATGACCGCCATCACGGCGATGATGGCGCCGGCCGTCGCCCACGGGTACGACTTCGGCGCGTGGGAGAGCGTCACCGACGTGGGCGGCGGCAACGGCCTGCTGCTGGGCGAGATCCTCCGGGCGCACCCGCGGCTCCGCGGCGTGCTGGCCGACCAGCCCGACGTGCTGGCGCGCGCGCGCGAGCGCGGCTTTCTGGGCGGCGACCTCGCGGCCCGCAGCGGGTACGCGGACTGCGACTTCTTCCGCGAGGTGCCGGCCGGCACTCGCGCCTACCTGATGAAGAGCGTGATCCACGATTGGGACGACGCGCGCGCGCGGGAGATCCTGCGCCAGTGCCGGCGCGCCGTTCCCGCGGACGGCGCGCTGCTGCTGGTCGAGACGCGGCTGCCGGAGGACTCGGCGCCGGCGCTCGGCAAGGTGGTGGACATTGCGATGCTGCTGCTGACCGGCGGCCGGGAGCGGACGGCGGAGGAGTATCGCGCCCTGCTGGCGGACGGCGGGTTCCGGCTCTCGCGCGTGGTGGCGGCGGCGCCGGAGATCGCGATCATCGAGGCGGTGCCTGTCTGAGCGGGTCCGCAGCCCGGGAAATCCCCATGCCGTCTGTCAGCGTCCGCTACATCGTGACCGATCTCGACGCCGCGATCGCGTTCTACACCGCCCATCTCGGGTTCACGGTCGGGATGCACCCCGCGCCCACCTTCGCCATGCTCGCGCGGGGCGATCTACGGCTGCTCCTCAGCGTGCCGAGTGGGCAGGGCGGCGGCGGCCAGCCGATGCCCGGCGGCCGGCGGCCGGCGCCCGGCGGCTGGAGCCGCTTTCAGCTCGAGGTGAGCGACCTGGCCGCCGTCGTCGAGACGCTGCGCCGCGCCGGTGTCCGGTTTCGGAGTGACCCGGTCGAGCTGTTCGAGCCGGCGGCGCGGATCGCCGGCGAGGCGGACGCAGCGGAATCGCGGACCGGGTGAGCCCGCGGCCGACCCGCTGGGCCGCGATCGTCGTGGCGACGGCACTTCCATGGACATCGCTCCACGCGCAAGCGAGCCCGTCTCCGCTTGCCGCCCAGCCGGTCGCGTGGGCGCCGGCGCTGGCCCGCCTGACGGCCGGTCCCGCCGCCCCCGCCCCGGGCCGGTCGTCCACGCGCGCCGTCCCTCCGGGGTGTGGCACCCACGCGAAGGC
>JAICWE010000068.1 GCA_025934955.1 Gemmatimonadales bacterium
GCAGAAATTCGATGAGCTGGCGTACGTTCACGGCTTCGCCTCCGTCGCGGGCGGGTTGAGGGCATCGCGAATGACTCGCCTGATGGCGTTGGCCGCGGACGGAGGCACCGCGAAGTCGGCCGGCACGGGGTCTCCCATGCCACGGGCTTCGTAGTTGGGCATGCCCGCGTCGATCGATTCCAGCGCCGCCCGCAGCCGCGCGATCTCCGCCTTGTCCCGCGCTCGCTCGTCGAGGACCGTGAGGTAGGCGCGCCCGAGCGCGGCGCGCTCTCGCACCGGCTCGCTTGCATCGTCTTCCCACCAGGCAAACGATTCGATGGCCTTGTCAGCGAGCGCCCGCAATTCCTCTTCGCTCGGCTCACCCATGCTCACCTCCGCCTCTCGCAAGCCACTCCGTGGGCACGCCGGGAATCGGCCCAAGCCAATCGTGCAACCGGTTCGGCTCCACATCGACACCGTCGGCACACACCGGCGTGGCGCCGCGCATCGTGATTCGCTCGACGTGCAGATCGCCCGTTGCGTCGCGCAGAATCCAAAGTCCAGGCGCATTCGGCATGCGACGGACGCGGAGCGGGCTACCCATGGTCGCCTCCTCTCAGTTCACGTGTTGCCGCCAGGTTCTCGGCGTCGACCGTCCGCGCTCGCCGCAGGCCCGCATGCGCCGAGCGGAGTTCCTCGATGGCCGAGAAGGCGTCCTCGTCGTTGTCCTCCCAGCTGTACACGAGCACGCGCTCGGAAGCTCTCTCGAGGCGCGTCAACGCCGCGCGCTCTTCGGCGCCGTCTCCGGGACGGTCCATCACGACGATGAGGTACCGGAGGGTCTCGGCCGTCGACCCGAGGCCGAGCTTGCGCTGGACTCGTCGGAGTGCGTAGGCCTCCTCGTCTGTCAGCTTTGCCGCGATGTTGATGTCGCGCTGGACGTCACCGCGGGTCGTGAGGTAGGCGCGGTCGACCAGCGGAACGGTTATGGGCGCAGGCGATGGCGCGGACAGGGCCGAGTCCTCGGCGGCCGGCTCGACATCGCGCGCGGAGACGTGGCGCAGCGCGGAGGCGAGCTCGCCGTGGAGTTCTCGAATGGTCTCGTCGCGGCCGTCACGGCCAGTGAGACGCTCGACGAGCTCGGGCAGCTTCGCGACTAGCGGATCTATGCTGACGCTCCCATCATCCGCGGTGAACGCTTCCGGACCGAGCACGTGGCCGATCAAGTCGAGGAGGTCTCGGTAGTAGTTCTCGTTTCGGGAGAAGCGCGCCGCGCCCTTCTCCCAGAACTCGGCGTTACGCTTTGCCTCGGCCAGTTCATTGAGAGACGCCCGGTGATTATCCATCACGATGGCAAGGTCCTCGCGCTTCTCATCGAGAGCACGCTCGTGGACATCGGCGCGGACGTACTCGGCACGCGGAACGGTAGAGCCGGGCACGGGCCCCGGCACTGACGCCTCAACCCAGCTTGCATCTACGCCATCGGTTTCAGCGTCGTAAACCAGCCAGATACGCTCTGGCGCGGTGACGGCATCTCGTCGACGAGCGCCCGGGACGAGGCCGTCTCGGCGCAACGGGGGAGGCTCCGGAGCAGCATGTGGCGACGCCGCCTCCAATCGAATCTGCGCGTCGATGTAATCCACGACCTCGCGCGACTTCTCGTCTTCGCGGAAGACGTCGGCGACATCTCGCATGGCGCTCGCGCGGGCCTCGCGACGACGGACTGAAAGGGCTCGGTCGACAGCCGTCTTGAGCGATTCGGCCTCTCCCACCGGTGGCGCCCAGATGCCGAGAGCCGCGTACCAGTCTGTGTCGCGCTCGCGGATGGCGCGGCCACGGACCACGTTACACGCGGCCGCGAAGGCGTCGGCCTCGTGTGACTTCGTTGCTTGAGTCATCGTCGACTCGAAGGTGGTGGTGTCCGTCGCCTCTTGATTCGTCATCGGTGCAGTCCTCCTGCGCGTGCATCGCTCGTCGCGCGGCCGCGCTTCATCTTTGAAATGATGTTCGAGACACGGCTTTGCGTGAGCCCGAGGCGCTCGGCGATGGCGCTCCTGTCCACTCCGCACTCGTGGAGTTCGAGGACGCGAACGTCGCGCAGCCGAGTAGGTCGCTCGGCGAGTTGTGGGGCGCGTGGGCCGCTCTCGAGCGCCGCGCCGCGCCGCCCGAGGGCCAGTGTGGATACGCGGATCGTCGACCTGCGGCCCGACCGGTCGTACTCGATGCGTGCGATCTCGCCAGAGACATCAAGAATACGGAATCGCTTCCGCTCCCCTCGAGGCTCGCTGACCGACCAGATTTGCCCCGGGAGCACGGACGTGCTCATCGCGAGCCACCACGGAGATGCGACGGTGTTCGCGCGGTGATCACGGTGCACGATTGGGCATTGCGGTGAGCGCGGAGGCATTCGGGGCAGACGAAGGCGTCGAAGCGGTCGCGCGCGCGTCTCCGCTGCATACGGTCGGCGAAGACGAGGGAGGCGAGGACCATGGCCACGAGCGCGACCGGAAGGCCCACGACGACGCATCCGACGAGCACCGGATGACCCGCGATGACGACCAGGATGACCAGTACCGCGAGGAGTTCGATGATGCGGCTCATGCAGCTGCCTCCCGCCGCGCGCCCGACCACTCGCGGATCGTTCCGTTGCCGACGAGGAGCCTGGAGTCGGCGAGATCCCAAACCGCCGGGGTGTGGCTGACGAGAAGGATTCGAGAGGCGCCCGTCTCCGCCCCGACGAGGCGTTGGATCGCGACGTACGCCTCGGCGTTCACCGGGTCCAGCGCGGCGCCCGTTTCGTCACGCACGATCGTGGCGCCCTCGATCCCGTACCGGCCGCACGCGAGGATGATGAGTGCCCCGGAGATCGCCTCACCCACAAGTACCGCTTCTCCTCCCGAGAGGCTCTTGCCGGTCACGATGTGGCCGTGCTCCGCATCGTGGATGAGGATCTCGAACCCCTCGATGTCCTTCTTGCCGTCCGCGCTCGCGCGCAGCGTCTGAATCTCGACCTTCCAGCGGGTGCCGACGCAGGATTGCAGGAGGTGGTTCGTGATCTTGGTGAGGCGCGGGCCCGCCGAGTCGACCTCCGCCTGCATGATCCCGTCGAGGTCACTCGCCATGCGCGTCCAGTCGCCGAGCCTCTCGGCGATCGCGTCCCGCTCAGCCTGGAGGGCAGAAATTCGGTCTGCTGTCGCCCGGGCCTCCGTCGCGGCGCGCTCGGCGATCGCGTGGGCGGTGGTCGCCGATGAAAGCGCCCGCTGCGCCGCCGCCGCCCGGGCTGCCTGCCCGTCGACGTCCGGGAGGGGAAGCACAGGGGAGGGGAGGGGTAGCCCATCGAGACGCGCGCGAGCGTTGGAGAACTCGGCCTCGGCCGCGCGGAGCTGCACCTCGATCGCTGCGCGGAGCGCCGTCGCCCCGGCGAGTTCCTGCTCGCGGGCGGCATCGGGCGCGAGCTTGGCGCGTTCCTCCTTGAGGGCGACCCCGGATGCGGTGACCTCGGAGAGGGCCTGCGAGGCTGCGTAGAGCGCCGCGTCCTGGGTCCGCGCCGCGTCCTCGTTCGAGGCGATCTCCCGGTTTGCCTCGGCGATGAGCGCGTCTAGCTCGGCCACGATCTCGGCGGAATCGCCCTGAGCGGCGGCGCGCGTCGCTGCAAGGCGCTTCGAGGTCGCACGCCGGTCTGCCTCGTCCCGGGCGGCGCGCGCCTCAGCGATCCGCCGCTGAGCCTCAGGAATTTCCATCGGAAGGCGCGCGATCGCCTCCGCGGCCTCGTCGTCATCGAAGAGAGTCCGGCGAGCGACCTGGCGGTACCCCTCGAGGAGGTCGCATCCGGCACCGTTGTCGGCGATTGTCCGCAGACCTCCGCGTAGCCCATCGATCCTCGCGCTGGCACCCTTCGCCGCGCGCTCGTGGAGTTCCTGAAGGGCATCGTCGGCGCGCGCGACCGCCGCGATCGCCTCCGCCTTCGCCGCTTCCGCCTCCTCGACCCCCTCGGCCTCCTTCAGCAGCTTCGCGCGCTCCTCCTCACGGCGGATGGCGATCCCGCGCTGGGCGACGAGCCGTTCGCGCGACTGCTTCGCCTTTGCCGCCTCGGCCCGGTGCCCCGCGACAGCCTTGGCGATCGCGTCGCGCTGCGCGGCCTGCGCGACGTGCTTCTCCCGGAGTCCCACGAGCTCCGCGTCGATCGTCGACACCCGCGCGACGGCGGCCTGAATCACGTCCGCGTGACCGGTGACGTCGAGGACCTCCGCGAGCCGTGAGGCCATGCCGTGGACCTCGCGCGCGCCCCGCTCCGCCGCGGCCTCAGCGGTCGCGCGCTCGCCACGGAGGCGTTCCCCCTCGGCGTTCATGGCGGAGACGCGTTCGCGCTCGGATCTGGCCGCATCGAGCTCGGCAGAGGACTCGGTGGCGTCCCGCTCCGCCTTGGCCAGCGCCTCGGACGCCTGCTCGAGGGCCAGGGTGGCTTTCGGGACCGACGTCGCTCGAGCCTCCACCTCCTGCACCCGCGCCGCCGCCGTCGTGAGCTTCTCCGATGCCGCGGAGGCCCTCTTTCGGGCGCCCCTGATCCGGTCCTGCAACACCTCGACGCCGAGGCACCGCAGGAGCACCGAACGACGGTCGGCGGGGTCGAGAGCGAGGAACCCGCCGGTCCCCTGCGCGAGGAAAGTGGACGCTTCAAGCACGTGCGCCGGCGGAAGGTTCTCCTTTGCCCAGGCGTCGAACCGGCTGACGAGTCGCGACTCGTAGATCTTCTTCCCATCGGCATCGAAGACGTCGGACTCGCCCTTGCGGAGGATGGCGTTGGCTTCGTGGCGGACCCTCCAGGCCTTGCCTCCGCACACGACCCCGCCCTCGATGAACGAGTCCGCGCCGGTCGCCAGCTTCACGACCGGGCCGCGCGTCGGTAGCTCACGGGTGGCCAACGCCGCCAGCGCGCCCAGGAACATCGACTTCCCAGACCCGTTCGGGCCGCACACGGCGGTCACCGTCCCGGGCAGCGCGTCGAAGTCGACGTACACCTCGCCCGGGAACGTCGGTCCGATACCCTTCAATCTGATCCACGGAACCCGCATGGCTATCCCTCTCGCTCCATCACGCTGAACGGTTCACGCCGCATCCGATTCGAGCTCACTGAGACGCTCTCCGAGAAGGCGCTCCGCCATGGCCTCGGGGGGGCGGTTCGCCGTGGCCGTCCAATGCGCCTCGATCTTCGCCGCGAGCGTCTTCGCGAGGGAGACCTCCTGCATCCGCGCTCGCGTCGACACCTGCAGGTCGTAATCCGCCTTGGCCATCGCGGCGCCGCCGTCGAGCCACTGCGTGACCCACGCGTCTGCCGCCAGCCTCGCCGCCTCGAGGTGCTCGGGGACCACCTGGTACACGAGTCGGACGTCGCTCTGCGGTACCTCGTCCTCGGGGGGAGCGTTGTGGACGAGGAGCGCGCCGTCTTGCCAGGTGGCCTTCACCTCGTGCATGGCGCGCGCTGGGGTGATCACCCGGCAGAAGTGGAATCGGCCGTTCTCGTAGGTGAGATCAACGATCGACTTTTCCTCCGACTCGCCGTGCTTCGTGCGGTAATTCGACCCGCAATAGATGGCCGGCACCCCGATGTCGTCCCACTCCTGGGGCTTGTGGATGTGGCTCATCACCACGGCGTCGGGACGAGCGAGCGCGAGGTCCCCGAGGCTCACCGTGAGGCCGCCTCCGGCGAGCGGCTGACCGGCGCTCGTAACCGCCCCCCGGCAGTCAAAGTGCCCGGCGAGCAGGCGCGCGGCGCCCGGGTGCTGGTCCATCATGTGGCCGAGACCCTCGAAGACTCGCCGCTGCGCCTCGATCGCCTCCGCATCCAGGTTCCCCAGGCGAGTCGGCCACGCGACACCGGCGACCACGAGCTTCGCCCCACGCGCTGTCGTGATCGGGATAACGTCGGCCTCCTCGATCACGTAGATGGGGAACTTCGCGCGAATCGAGGCGAGGATAGCCAGGTCGCGCCACCGGTCGTGGTTGCCGCGGATGATGAGGGTCGGAGCGATATCGGCGGCACGCCGGTAGTGACGGACGGCTTCGAGCCGCTCGATCGGCGTCGATGCCCGCTCGTACACGTCGCCGTTGCACGTGTACAGATCCGGCTGCATGTCGTCCAGGTAGTCCACAATCCAGTCGTGGATGCGGACGCACTCGTCGAGACGACAGCGCTCGTTGAAGTGGTCGTCGCCAGTCGCGACCACGTGAATCGGATACATGAGAAACCTCTCAGTAGGGGAGATTGTCTTCGCGAAACGCGAACACGTCGTCAATAGCGTCGATCATCCGTTCGTTGTCCGCGACGAATCGTGCCGGACAGTCGCGTGTGCCATCGGCTTTGATGCGAAGCTTTTCGGCGAGGGTCGCCTTCAGCCACGCGAGGTCCCGATCGGAAAGCGTCTCCAGCGGACGCCCATTGAGACGGCCCTTGAACGGCCATGTCTGGCCCGTCACCGGCCCAACGGGCGCAACTTCATGAGGAACGGGGTCGGCGCCACGCTCGTCCGCAGACGACGCGCGAGGGGGCGATGGGCTGGCCGCCGGGCGAGTCGATGGACGGGCCGGAGAAGGAGCCGTAGATGCATGGCGTGACGATGCCGCGGCCTTCGGCCGTGTCGCGACGCACTCCACGTCCGAGCACACGTACACGTCGCCCTCGAGGTGCACGTCGTCGACGACGCCGCAGAAATGGCAGCCGATCGTGCGACCGTGGGCCTCGACGGCGACAGCAGGAGACGGCGCGGGGAGGCGAGGAGGAGGCGCCGGCAGCGCGCGCGCGATGCCCGGTCCGCCCTCCGGCGCGCCCAGCCCGAACATCGCCCGGATGCCACCGAAGTATCGGTCGCGGATCGCTCGAGTGTTCTCGGCCGCGATGATCGGATTGGGGTCTTTGCCGTGGTACACGCGCTTTGCGATGACCACGATCTTGTTGAGGTCCTCGACCGTGAACGAGCCGATTCCGCACATGGCACGGATGACGCGACACTTCGCACCCGTCTCCGCGCGTTCGGTGATCTTCGCGCGCATGCGCCGGAGCATCTTGTCGCGAATGCCTTGAATCTCGCTCTCTGAACGGTTACGGCGCTGGCCGTTGGACCAACCATACGGCTTGACCGACGCCTCGAGCTCCTTCACCTGGTCGGATCCGTCCCGCAAGTCGAGCCGGTACACGTACGAGCGAATGAGCGGCTCGCCGTCGAACGCGGTCCAACCGGCCGTCGCCCTCCACATGACAAAGTGCGGGTCGTCCCCCGAGTCCACGCGCATCGAGCCGTTCGGGTCCCACTGAATGCCGGCCTCGCCGGCGATTCGATTCAGCGCCGACGCGTAGAGCGATCGCTTGGCCCGTGGATCCATATTGCGGGCACCCTCGCGGACATCGGCCAGCGCCGGATCGTCACCCGCTCCTCCGCCGCTTCCATCGACCGGGTAGGAGTCTCGCAGGACGTCGAACTTGAGCGCCTGAAACGCGACGCCGAAGCCTGGCTGGAGCCCGCTACAGCTCGCGCTCGGCGAGATGAGGATGCACGTCTTGCGGAACTGCTCGAGCGAGGCGTCGATCTCCGAGGCGTTCTCGTGGATGACGCGCATCATCGCGTAGATCGGGTCGTTCGTTGCGGCACTCATGGTCTCGTCATCTCCGTCGGTCATCGGTCACGCCGCGGCGGGCGCGGAAAAGGACTCTGGGGCGCGCACCTCGGGCGCGCGCGGCGGGTCCACCAGAGGGCGAACGCTCTCTGCGCGCGCCGTGATCATCAGGGCGATGTCGTGCAGCCGGAGCGCCTCCGCCGTGGAGCAAGCGAGGCCCGACTCGCGCTTGAAGACCTCGGCCGCATCGAGCAGCACGCGCGCGTGGTCGAGAGTCTGCTCTCCCGGCGACTGCGTATTGCCGCATCGCTGGCAGTTGTGGAGCGGCGCGTAGAAGCGATCCTCGTAGCAGTGCTGGTGCCCGATGAACGTGCTCCGGTCGGCCTGGAACGAGTTCCCACATATGCGGCAGATCACAGGCCGCCTCCGCCTTGCGCCGTGGAGCACTCGCCCACCTCGTCGCCGAGTTTGCACCCGTCGCCGGGCGGACAAGCCGGGGTCCCGAAGTCGGCGCACGCCTGCCACACGTCCGCGCTGTGGCCGTCGTCCACGGAGAATCCCGCGGAGCAATCCACGGCCCCGGAATGAGGCAGGACGCACGTCCCGGCGGGCGCCGTTCCCGGGTCGCCACCAACGGCTCCGGACACGCGCGCAGTGCATCCGGACGCCAGAATCAAAAACGCGAACACAACACGATTGACCATGACGACCTCAACCCCCGTTGGACCGCGAATCGGCTCGCGCGACCGCCTCGGCAAGTGCCGTGCAGCATCGCAGCAGGTGCCCCATCAGCGCGTGCACCTGCGCCTTTCGGTGATCTGCTAGGCTCGACTGCCCGACCGCCAAGCACGCGCGCAGTGCTTGCGCCTCAGCCTCAGCAAGGACCACCGGGACCGGAGGCGGAATTGGCATTGCCCGGGCAGCCATCACACGCCGCCTTCCGCCAGCTTCATCCGGCACGCGTTCGCCGCCTGTTCGACGGTGGCTCCATCTCCGTGCGCACGGCCACCATGCGGATGGAGCGCCACATCGACGTGCGCCCCGTCAGACCAGAGCCCGACCGTGACGAACGCGTGCCCTCCGCGCTGGAGCCTTAGCTCCGAGACTTCTTCCACCAGACTTCCCAATTGATCCATGGCCCATTCCCCCTACAGACCGCCCGAAGGCAGGTCGCACCAGTAGACCGTGGCGATGGTCGCGATAATGATCGCTATCTTCAGCGCGGTCCACGCGATATCTCGAATCGTCGTCTTCATGGCCGTTGCCACCTATCGAATGAAACCGGCCTCGCGGGCCGTCTGCTCCCAAAGCTCAACTCGAACGGCCATGCCGACGCGCGCCGGGGCGCCGACTTTCTCGCGCACGAGATCGTGGGCGTCGCGCAGCATCGCGCGCTCCCACTCGCTCAAGAGTTCCAACGTGTGCTCGCACGTCGAACTGACGCTCGGCGACGCCCCGCCCATGCCGCAATGATTCGGCGTTTGGGCGGGGCGAGGTGCACGCGACGTGTCTTCGCGAGAGTCGCTGGTACCGACTCCGCACGTCTTCGCACCTTCGTGGGTGGTCCGGACGCCGTAAGTCGCCCGCTCGGCTACGCCGAGACCACGCTCGCCAGAATTTGCGTTCACGACACGTTCTCCTCAATCCGAGGCCCGATCCACGTCAGTTCGTGCGCCGACTCGCTCACGAGTCCCGCGCGCTTCAGGGTCGCGATCGCGAGCTCGTAGGCCCCGATGGATACCTTGTCGCAGACCAGCGAGTACAGATGGCCGCTCGGGATCTTGCCGGACGCACGGGTCGCCTCAGCGAGAGTGGCGGTGAGAGCCACCATGGCGAGAGTGGCTTTGGCGGATGTGGCGTTCACGGCGTGGCCTCCTCATGACGCACGAAATAGAGACGGTCTTCCTCGCGCGGCCATGTGAACGAGCAAGGCCGCGGATATTCGTGAAACGAAGATCGCTCTTCGGTCGTCGGTTGGAGATTGCGGTCGAGCCACACGACGGGCCCCTTGCACTGGCCGGTGCCCGTGTCGGCGTGACCGACGGTCCGGAAGTAGCTCGAGCCGCAGAGCGGGCAACGGAACTGGCCGCCGATCATCGCGCGCCCCCATCATCGTTTGCGGGCGCCATGTCGGCGCGGACACTGAGTCGCGGCCGACTCCACGCGCGAAGCAGCGTCTCGGCCTCAGGAAGCCTTATGGCCGGGACGAACACGGTCCAGATGACACGCGTGGACGTGCGCCGGGGCCGCGCCAGATCGCGGTCCATCATGAGGCGGTGGAGCACCCACGCCAATGGCGCGAGCGCGTCGGAGTGAATCGTCGCGCCGTGTCCGGAGCCTGCCCGCTCAAGCCAGAGGCCGTCGCCGGCGGGCTCGATGGTATTCTCCGGATGGAGCTTGGCCGGCGCTTGGCTCACGACGACACCTCCGAATCCGAGGCTTCGCGAACCGTCGCCGCGCACACCTCGCAGAGCGAGTTGACGATCTTCGGATTCGAGAGGGCGCTACCAGCGCCCGTGCACCACGCGACCGTCCAGGAGTTCGCGTCACCGCCGCCACGCTCGGTGGCCTGCATCGAGACCCCAAACCGGCAGGCGGGGCACGGCATCGAACGGGGCGCGGTCACGACGCCGCTCCGAAGCGCTTGCGGCGCTCAGCGAGCATGTGGTCCGCGTAGTCCTCGGGGCTCTGGAAGCTGAACGTCTGCATCGGCCCGACACCGACGCCGCTGCTTGCGTACGCGTCCCAGGCCAGACGTTCTTCTGCGTCGCAGTCATCTTCTAGCGACGTGGCCGCCTCGCGAAGCATGGCTTGCACGAAATCGTCGCGATATTCGCGCTGGAGGCGGTCGGCCTCCTGACGCAACGCGAGCGCCAGCTCCTTCGCGGGCCGATTCACGACGCGGCCCCGACGCGAATCGTCATCATCGAGGCCCTCTGCCGGCGCTCGGCCCAGGACCTGGCTGGCGTCGTGTCAGCCTGCTCCACGGCCTCCCATGCCCCGCCCGGCGAAGACTCCATCTTCGCCACCGTCGGAAGGCTCGGCTTGGTGTCCGGAGCCTCGGGGCGGATGCAGGGCCTGGACGCCCGACCGTCCGCCGCCATGGTCGCCGCCCTGACCACTGAGCGGTGGAGCGAAGCGAGACCCGCCAGCGTGACCCAGCGCGTGTAGAGCGCCACGGGAACCCACCCGCACGCGTCGCACACCAGCTCGTCCTCGCGGTGAGTCGCGAGACGATCGCAGCATAGTGCGCAGAGGAGGTGCCCGTCACGGCACCGGGCGCAGTTACCGGAGGAGCAGTCGCAGAGGAGCGGCGCGCCGTCGTTCATGACAACTGTTGTAGCCGTGGCAACAGTTGTTGTCAACGCCCTCGCGAAGAAAAGCGCGACGGCGGCGCTTACGAGGCGCTTACGTCGCGCCGATCCGGCGGCTTGACGGCGCCGGCCGTTCGTAGGCCCCGCTCTGGGGCCGCAACTGATTCAGCCGCCGCCTGACCAGTTCTTCCGTGCAGACGTACTGCTGGGCCACATCCGCCACGGTCATCCGATCTCGGAACACAGCAGCCACGACCGCCGCCGTCGGCAGCACGATCTGTGCGCCGAAATCATCAAGATCGGCGCGCGCGAATGAGTAGTGGCCATCCCTGTAGAGCGCCCATCGGGCGAGCTCCCTCGCGATGCCAAAGCAGACGGTCGGCGGAGGCGCACGGCGAGACACGAGCAGCACCCAGCGCCCGCTCGAATCGCAGACCACCGACCGGACCCCGACTACGTCGCTACGCGATTGGATCGCTCTAGGACCCAGCAGTCGCCGGGCAATCGCCCCTGGCCCCGGTGGATGCTCTACGCTGTAGCCAGCAGACGCGTACAACCCCCGGACCCGCTCCGTATAAGCCCCCATTTGGGGCAAACGCTAGTAAGCGGCCGGTAGAAAGTCACCGACTAAGGACGACGCCGCTTATTGATTGGTGCGCTGTTGGGCGCACTTGGCGTATGGGGCGCCGTGAGCTCAGCGGTACGGACTGAGTCCGGCACCGCGTCATCCTCTTGAGAGCCTTCTACCTTCTGCACGGGAGGCATCGTCGGGACGTCGTCGTCATCTCCGCCGAGCCCAGATGGGCCCTCGCCCGTTAGCACCCATGCCAAGTTGGCCTTCGTGCGCGCCGCGATCTTTTTGCCGACATAGACGCCGATCGTGTTGTCCCGCTTGATCACCTCGCGCTTGATTGCGCTGTTGATCGTGGCCTCCGACACGCCGCATTCGCGTGCCATCTCGCGCCCCGAGGACCATCCATTGATGGCCATCAGCCGGCGCATCCTCGACTCGACCGTCGCCCACCGCCGCTTCGCGCTCATCGTCGGACCATTGTGCCAGCGGCTACAACCGTCGCCAACACGGTTGGGTTCGTGTCGCAGTTGACAACAGATGTTGTCACGGCTAAATCTGTTGTCGTGCCCCTCCCGGAACGCCTCCGCTTCCTGCGCACCAGCGCGGGCCTCACGTTCAGCTCGCTCGACAACCTCGCAGGCCTACGGCGCGGGCATTCACGGGTCATCGAGGGCGGACATCGGCTGCGCATCGAGGCGCAGACGGTGGCGAACCTTGCCGAGGTGTTCGGGGTCACGATGGACTGGCTGTACCTCGGCGTCGGCGAAGATCCCACGGAGTCCGAGGTCCGTCGCGCCGTCGAACGAGCCACTGCTCGCGGGCCCAAGCCGAAGCGGGCGTCCGCCGCCACGCGACGGATCAAGCAGCGCCGTCGGCCAGCAAAGTCTCCGCCCGCCAAGCGCCGCGCACTTCCACAAGCTGAGGCCCGGTAGGGCCAGGGTGTTTGTCCCATGTCGACCAGAGACAGTACGCGCGATCTTTCGGCCGCGCATGATCGGCCCGAGCCCGTCCGCCGAGCAAAGCCCATCTCGGGCATGCACGTCTCTCCGCTGCGCATCCGAGCGCGGGCGGTGACGAAGGGCATCCTCGCCCGGGCCCTCGAGGAGACGGGGGTCACGAAAGAGCAGTGCGCGGCCTCCCTTGGGGTCAGTGACGCCACGTTCGGCGGAGCCATCAACAGGGGTCGACAAAATAATCTGCACGTGGCCGATTTGATCGCCCTTCACGAGGGAGGCCACCAGGCCGCCGTCGCCGTGATGGTCTCCGACCTGAAGCGGCTCATCGAGGGCACGGCCCGTCGCAGCGGCCTCGACCCGCTCGAGCACGTGCGCACCATCATCTCCGGCGTGGCGCAGATCGCCGACGTCGCGGGCCGGGACAACGAGCAGTACCGCGCCCGAGTCCGGGCCCATCTCCGACACGTCGAGGCGGCCCTGCTCGACACCACGCCTGTCGATGAGGTGCCGTGATGGGGCGATTCACCGTGGGGGGATCGCCGTGGTTGCGGTGGATGAGACGGCGGCGCTTCAGACCGAGATCGCGATGGCGGCTCCGGTGGGCGCCGAGCTGCGCAACGCCGATGGATTGCTGCTCGCCGTGCGCGAGGTTTGGCGCATCGATGCGAGCGGGCAGATCCTCGGATGGCTGCTGTCCGACAACATGCCGGGGTCCGTGTTCCACGCGGATGCGGCGGATTTCGGATTGGCGCCTGAGGACAGTCTCCCGAAGAGCGCCACTCTGCGGCTTTCGCATGGCGCCGACGTGACGCGCGTGGGGAGGGCCTGATGGTGGCCTTTGCTCGCTTCGCCCGATTGCTCGGCCGTGCGGTTGTCCACGATCCATCTGAGCGCTTTTGCCGTGCTCATCGGACCGTCCTGGCGACGGGCTACGCCGTTCCGACCAATCGCACGAAGTGCGCCGAGACTGCGGCGCGAGCAACCGCGCACTTACATACGGGCTCGCGAACAAGGGCGCCGCGATCGACGCATTTCGCCACGTGGCAGTGAGCCACGTCGGCTTCTGAACTTTGCCGGAGAAGACCATGCAGACCATTCAAGAGCGCATCGCGATCGTGTCGAAACTCAAGCCCGGAGCCGGGGCGCACAAGGATGCTGCGCCTCCGCCCGGCGCGCCTCCGCAGACGGGCTGCGTTATGGAGCTTGTCTCGTGGGTGGCCGGTGAAGAATGGGGCGACCATCCGGCGTGCACGTGCCCCGTCATCGGCGCGGCCATGCGCAGCTTCAATGACCGCGTCGGAAGTGGGCCGGCCGCCGAC
>JAICWE010000037.1 GCA_025934955.1 Gemmatimonadales bacterium
GGCCTCGTTCGGCTCGGCGGCGCTCACCGCGCGCTCGCCGAGGCCGCCGAACGCGAGCGCGCGCTCGGCCTTCCGCCGGAGCCGGCCGCGGCGGCGCAGCCGGTCGAGCGCGCGGTTCCGCGCGATGCGCAGCAGCCACGGCATCAGGGCTTCGTGCTCCTCGCCGAGGCGGCGGATGTTGCGCCACACCGCGGTGAACGTCTCCGCCACGACTTCCTCGGCTTCGTCGGCGTCGCGCAGCATCGCCTGCGCGAGACCGAGCAGCCACGGCGTGGCCAGCTCGATCAGCTCGCCGAGCGCGCGCTCATCCCGGGCCAGGAGGCGGGCGCGGAGCGATGCGTCGGAGATCGAGAGCGGCGGACCCGGACGGCCCGGCTCCTGCGCGGCGCGCTTATTCGTGGGCGGCGGCATGCGGCTAGTTATGCATCGCGCCCTGCCCCTGCGCCAGCTCCGCCGTCGCGGTGGCGGCGCGGCGCGGCTTCGCACCCATGCACGGCTCCGGTGAGGGGTGAGGGAACTCCGTCCTGGAACGCAGTGGCCCGCGCATCGGTTCTCTCCCCCGCCCTGCTGGACGCTCGCCGGTTCGTCCCGTAGTTTCCCTGCCGCGGTGGTGGGCGCATGCGCTGCCGCGTCCGCCCCATTCTCCCATTCCGGAATCCGCATGGCGACGATCGCCCCCGTTCCGACCGAAGAACGGTCCTTCGAGCCCTACGTCCCCGCGTCGCGGGCGCCGGCCGAGCTCACGCTCCGCGCGCTGGTGCTCGGCGCCATCCTCGGCGTGGTCTTCGCCGCGTCGAGCGTATATCTCGCGCTCAAGATCGGCCTCACCGTGAGCGCGTCGATTCCGATCGCCGTGCTCGCGGTCGCCTTCTTCCGCACGCTGGGCCACTCGACGATCCTGGAGAACAACATCGTCCAGACCACCGGCTCCGCCGGCGAATCCATCGCCGCGGGCGTGGTGTTCACGCTGCCGGCGATCCTGCTGCTGGGCTACGACCTGAGCGTGAGCAAGGTGGCGGTGATCGCGGTGGCCGGCGGCGTGATGGGCGTGCTGCTGATGATTCCGCTCCGCCGCGCGCTCATCGTGAAGGAGCATGGCGTCCTCACCTATCCCGAAGGCACCGCCTGCGCCGAGGTGCTGGTGGCGGGCGAGAAGGGCGGGCTCCAGGCGCGGCTCCTGTTCCAGGCGTTCGGCCTCGCGTTCATCTACAAGTTTCTGATGTCGGGGCTCCGGGTGTGGAAGGAGGTGGCGGGAACGGTCTGGCCCGGGCTCAACAGCGCTTCGATCTCGGCGGAGGTGTCGCCCGAGCTCATGGGTGTCGGCTACATCATCGGGCCGCGGATCTCGGGGTTCCTCTTTGCCGGCGGCTGCATCGCGTACCTGGTGCTGATTCCGGCGATCAAGCTGTTCGGCGATCCGCTCACGTCGAACATCTATCCCGCCTCGAAGCTGATCCACGACATGGGGCCGGGCGAGGTGCGGGCCAACTTCGTCTACTTCATCGGCGCGGGCGCGGTGGCATCGGCCGGCATCCTGTCGCTGGTGCGCGCGCTGCCGACGATCGTCTCGGCATTCCGCTCCGGCTTCCAGGATCTGCGGCGGAGCGTCGGGACGGCGGCGACGCGGGTCCGCACCGACTGGGACCTGCCGATCTGGGTGACGGTGGGCGGCGCGGTGGTGCTGGCGCTGCTGCTCACCATCATGCCGCAGGTCGGCGTCAACCTGCTCGGCGCCGTGCTCATCATCATCTTCGGCTTCTTCTTCGTCGTCGTGTCCTCGCGCATCACCGGCGAGATCGGCTCGAGCGCCAACCCGATCTCGGGCATGACCATCGCCGCGCTGATCGGCACGACGGTGATCTTCCTGGTGATCGGCTGGACCGGTGTCGACCACCGCGTCGCGGCGCTCTCGATCGCCGGCGTCATCGCCGTCGCGGCCGGGAATGCCGGTGCCACCAGCCAGGACCTCAAGACCGGCTACCTCGTCGGCGCCACGCCGCGACGGCAGCAGATCGCGATCATGGTGGGCGCGGTGACGTCGGCGCTCGCGATCGGCTGGACGCTCACGCTGCTCAACAACACCTACACCAACGTGGTGCCGGAGCATTATCCCGGCGTCGCGATCCAGGCCGCCGCGCCTGACGCCCCCGACCGCTCGGTCACCACGCTGGGCGAGACGATGGTGCAGGGCGGCAAGCGGTACGACCTGGTGCGGATCAACATCCCGACCGGCGGCGTTCCGGCCGGCAAGTACCTGATCGATCCCGACACCAGGGAAGTCGCGTATCTCATCGACCCCGGCATCGGGGGCCGGGTGCGGGAGATGAACGGCCGGCCGGTCACCAAGCTCGACTCGCCCAAGGCGACCATCATGGCGCTGGTGACCGACGGCATCCTCACCCGGAAGCTGCCGTGGGGACTGGTGATGATCGGCGTGTTCATCACGCTCGCGATCGAGCTGATGGGCATTCAGTCGCTGCCGGTGGCGGTCGGCGTCTACCTGCCGATCTCCACCTCGTCGGCGATGTTCGCGGGCGGCGTGGTGCGCTGGCTGGTGGAGCGGCGGCTCCGGCGCGACGAGCGCTCGATCGCGGAGATCGAGTCGGGGCCGGGCGTGCTGTTCGCGAGCGGGCTGATCGCCGGCGGCTCGATCGGCGGCATCGTGATCGCGGCGATCGCCGCGGCGGTGGTGAAGCGGGCCGCCGCGGCCGGCGTGCCGGCGGCGGACTACCTCTCGCACATCGGCCGGCTCGAGCGCGTCGTGGGCGGCGTGGTAACCGGCGGCGCGCAGGACCTGCTCGCGCTGGCGATCTTCGGGCTGCTCGGCGTGCTGCTCTTCCGCATCGGGAAGCGCTGAGGTGGCCCCGGCCCGCGCGGTCCCGCCGAGTCTCACGGCGCGCGTGCTGCACGCGTCGCTGGTCACCGGCGTGCTGTTCTTCCTGGTGATCGCGTGGTACATCGGCCGCCACAGCCCGGTACCGGCGGAGTCGCTGCCGACGCGGCGGGTGCTCTACATCGTGCTGGTGCTGCTGAGCGCCGCCTCGTTCGGCACCGCGATGGCGCTGAGTGCGCGCATGCTGCCGCGGGGTCAGACGTCGGTGGACGACTGGTGGCGCGCCAATCTGCCGCGCGCGCTGGCGGTGTGGGCGCTGATCGAGGCACCGGCACTCGTGGGCACCGTGCTCTTCCTGCTGACGCGCGACTTCCGCGTGCTGCTCGCGACGTTCATCGGGCTCTTCCTCTTCCTGCAGTACCGGCCCGGCCGCCTCGTGGAGCGGGTGTAAGGCACGCCGCCCGATGCTGGACGACCCGCTTCGCCCCGGCACCATGGAGGACGCGAACCGCGACCTCGGCTTCGGCACCATCGTGTCGGAGCGGAGCCGGCAGCGGCTGCTCAACCAGGACGGCAGCTTCAACGTACGGCGCGGCGGGCTCGGCTGGTTCGAGTCGCTCAACCCGTACCATACGCTGCTGTCGCTGCGGTGGCCGGCGTTCATCGGGCTGCTGGCGGTCGCGTTCGTCGCGATCAACCTCGTGTTCGGCGTGCTCTACCTCCTCGTCGGGCACGAGGCGTTCGTGATGCCGCCGGCGATCGCGGCCCAGCCGCCGCTGCTGGTCGCCTTCAACTTCAGCGTCGAGACGTTCGCGACCATCGGCTACGGGCACGTGGCGCCGATCGGCATCGCGGCCAACGTGCTGGTGGCGATCGAGGCGCTGGTCGGCATCCTGGCGGTGGCGCTGGCGACCGGAATCATCTTCGCCCGCTTCGCCCGGCCGACGGCGCGGGTGCGGTTCAGCCGGACGTCGGTGATGGCGCCATACCGCGGCGGCAAGGGGTGGATGTTCCGCATCGTCAACGAGCGGCGCAGCGAGCTGATCGAGGTGCAGATCCAGGTGATCTTCACCCGGCACGAGCGGGTCAAGGAGCGCACCACGCGGGTATACTATCCGCTGGCGCTGGAGCGGACCCGGGTCACCTTCTTCCCGCTGAGCTGGACCGTGGTGCACCCGATCGACGACGGGAGCCCGCTCGCGCGGGAGACGCCGGAGACGATCCACGCCGCGGCCGGCGAATTTCTGGTGCTGCTGAGCGCCACCGACGAGGGGTTCGCGGCGGTGGTGCACGCGCGCCACTCGTATGCCGCGGCGGAAGTGGAATGGGGGCGCCGCTTCGGCAACATGTTCACCGTCGACCCGAACGATGTGACGGCGGCGCTCAGCGTGGACCTGGGCGAGCTGCACCGGACCGAGCCCATCTGAGGCGCGCGAGAGGAGCACGATGCGACTGGACGAAGACGTTCCCGACCACCACGACGCCGACATCATCATCCGGCTCTACGACCTCCGGCGCGAGGCGGTGATGCGCGAGTCGCGCCGCGCCATCACGGCCGAGTATTGGCCGGCGACGCCGCAGGAGGCGACCGCACCGATGAAGGCCGATCACCCGCTCAATGCGGCGTGGCGCCAGACGGTCGGCTACTGGGAGATGGTGTTCGGCATGGCGCACCACGGCATCGTGCACGCGGACTACCTGGTGGAGAACAGCGGCGAGGGGCTCTTCCTCTTTGCCCGCACGGAGCCGCACCTGGCGGCGATCCGCGCGGCGGGATCGCCGCGCACGCTGCAGCACTCGGAGTGGGCCGCGAAGGACACCGCGATGGGGCGGACGATGATGGAGAGCATCCGCGCACGGGTGCAGCAGCGCATGGGGGGACGCTGACATGGAGACGCGCTCGCTGGAGTTCCTGAAGACGCTGCTCGACACGCCGGGCCCCTCGTCCTTCGAAGCCGCACCGGCGCGGGTGTGGCGGGCGGAGGCGGAGCGGATCGCCGACGAGGTGCAAGCCGACGTGAGCGGCAACTCGTACGCGACGCTCAACCCGGGCGGCGCGCCCCGCGTGCTGCTGGCCGGCCACATCGACGAGATCGGCGTGATGGTCTCCTACATCGACGAACAGGGCTATCTCAGCTTCGACACGATCGGCGGCTGGGATCCGCAGGTGTTCGTGGCGCAGCGGGTGACGCTGCTCGCGCGCGGCGGGCCGGTGCGCGGCGTCATCGGCAAGAAGGCGATCCACCTGATGGAGAAGGAGGAGCGGGAGAAGGTCTCCAAGGTGGAGGATCTCTGGATCGTCATCGGCGCCGGCAGCCGCGCGGAGGCGGAGGCGCGGGTGCGGATCGGCGATCCCGGCGTGCTCGCCGCGACGCTCGCGGAGTTCCCCGGCGATCGCATCGTGAGCCGCTCGATCGACAACCGGATCGGCGCCTTCGTGGTGCTCGAGGCGGTGCGACTGCTCGGGGCGGCGCGCGCCGGGCTCGCGGCTTCGGTGACGGCCGTCGCCACGACGCGGGAGGAGATCTCGGGTGGCGGTGGCGGCGCCCGCCCGTCGGTCGCGGTGGCCGAGCCGGACGTGGCGATCGTGGTGGATGTCACCCACGCGACCGACTACCCCGGCATCGACAAGCGCCGGCACGGCGAGTACCGGCTGGGCGGCGGGCCGGTGCTCTCGCGCGGCGCGGCGGTGAGCCCGGTGGTCTTCGAGCTGCTGGCGGAGACGGCCGAGGCGGAAGGCATCCCGTACGCCATCGAAGCGGCGGGCCGCGACACCCACACCGACGCCGAGGCGATCTTCAACGCGCATCGGGGCGTCGCGACCGCGCTGGTGAGCGTGCCCAACCGCTACATGCACAGTCCGAACGAGATGGTGGCGCTGGCCGACCTGGAGCAGACCGCCCGGCTGCTCGCGGCATTCGCGCAGCGGCTCACGCGGGAGACCGATTTCGTGCCGCGTTAGGCGCGATGGCGCCGGCCCCGGTTCGACGGTTTCTCACGGCCGAGTGGCGCTTCCTGGCGCTGCTCAATTACGCCGTCGAACCGGCGCTGCTCGCGCCCCACGCGCCGCGCGGGACGGAGCTCGACGTCCACGCCGGCCGTGTCCTCCTCAGTCTGGTCGGTTTCCGCTTCATTCACACCCGCCTGCTGGGCGTTGCGATTCCGCGGCATCGGCATTTCGACGAGGTGAACCTGCGCTGCTACGTGCGCCGAACCGCCGGCGGCGAGGTGCGGCGCGGTGTGGCGTTCATCCGGGAGATCGTGCCCCGCCGGGCGATCGCGGCGGTGGCCCGCGCGGTGTACAACGAGCCGTACCTCGCGCTGCCGATGCGGAGCTCGGTCCCGGCGGATCCGGTGACGACACCGGCGCCGGTGCGCTACGAATGGCGGAGCGCCTCCGGCTGGCATCACCTGGCGCTCACCGCCGCCGCCGCAGCCGCGTTCCCGGAGCCCGGCTCGGAGGCGGCGTTCCTGACCGAGCGCTCGTGGGGCTACACCCGGCAGCGCGACGGGAGTACGATCGAATATCGGGTCGAGCACCCGCCGTGGCGGGTCCGGCAGGGCGCCGACGTGAGCGTCGGCGGCGCGATGGGCGCGCTCTACGGCGGGGCGTTCGGCGAGGTGCTGGCGCGGCCGCCCGATTCGGCGTTTCTCGCGGACGGATCGGCAGTGACGGTGCATCGGCCGGTGCGGATCTAGGCGCTCCGGAACAGCGCCTGGGGAACTCCCTCGTGGATCACGTCGCGGTCGTAGCGTAACCCCACTTTGGCGAGCACCCGCTGCGAGCGGAGGTTGCTGGCGAGCGTCAGGCCCACGACGGACGAGACGCCCAGTCGCTCGCGGCCGAGGCGGATGCACTCGGCGGCGATCTCGGTCGCCAGCCCGCGGCCCCAGAACTCGGGATAGAGGCCGTAGCCGACCTCGATCTCGTCCGCCCCCTCCAGCGCCAGATGCCGCAGCACGCCGAGTCCCGCGACGCGTCCGTCCGTCGGCTCCCGCAGCACCCAGATGCCGAAGCCGTACTCGCCCCAGTGCCGGAGGTTGCGCTCGAGATACGCGCCGGTGCCGGCCTCGTCGCGCACGCCGCCTAACGTCGCCATGAGCACTGGATCGCTGTGGATGTGGCGCAGCGCCGGCAGGTGCTCTGGCACCAGCCGCTCGGCGCGGAGGCGCTCAGTGCTGAAGCTGTCGGGAAACGCCATGCGATCGGCGGTGCCTGCGGAGCGCGCCGCTACCCGGCCACTGCGGCGAGCGCCTTGCGGGCGGCGGCGCGGATCTCGGTGTCGTCGTCGGACAGGAGTCCCTGAAGGGCGGTCTGGGCCGGCGCGCCGGCGAGGCTGAGCGCCTCGACCGCCGTGAGCCGGAGAGTGACGGGCTTGCGGCCAAAGATGCGGCGCCCCGGCTGCGCGGCGCGCGCCAGCGCCTGCAGCGCTTCCGGCGTTCCGATGCGCCCGAGCGCCAGGATCATCTCCCGCTGCACCTCGGGGTCCGGCTCCTCTTCGCTCAGCACCGCGAGCGTCATGGCGAGGCCGCGGAACTTCGAGCCCTCGAGCGCGCGCGCCCCGAGCAGGCGGACGGCGCTGGAGGAGTCGCGCAGCGCCTGGCGCAGCGGCTCGATCGAGCCGGCGGTCCCGATCTTCGCCAGCGCGTTCACCACCGACCGCCGCACCCGCTCGTCGCTGTGCTGAATCTGGCGGGCGAGCTGCGGCACCGCCTCCTCGAGGTGCAGGTCGCCGGCGAGATCGGCGGCGTTCCGCACCACGAACCACTCGCCGTGCGTCATCATGTTGATCAGCAGCGGCACGCCTTCGGTCATCTGCTGGAGCGCGCCGTAGTACGCCTTGCGCTCGACCATCGTCGCGGCGGACGCGAGACACTGGAGCAGGATGTCGGTGGCCTCGGCCCCGATGCGGCGGAGCACGATGATCGCGCGGTCGCGCCACGGCGGATCGAGCACCATCGGCGCGACGTGCTCCAGCGTCCAGCGGGGAAAGATCCGCCGGAGCGCCAGGCTGTACGTGCGCGAGGCCGGCGTGTCGGCGGCCCGCCGCTCGGCGTCGATCAGGGCGGCGCCGACCCGGACGACTTCGGTCCAGTCACCCCGCGCCGCGAGCGCATCGACGGCGCCGACCACTTCGTTCAGATGGTCTGCGACGCCGGCATCGGCCGGCTGCTGGGCGATCTCCTCCAGGAGATCGCCCAGTTGCCCCGGCGCGCGCTGCTCGATGTCCACGAAGTCCATCACCTGGGAGAAGGCCGGCTCCTGCCCTTCGGCCCCGAGCGTCGCCATCAGGTCGTCGCCGGAGATGAAGTCGCCCGCCACCGCGACGGCCGACGCGCTGCCGGCGCTGCCGAGCTGCACCACCGCGCGGGTCGAGACGTCGAGCTGCGAGAGGAGCTGGTCCAGCGACCGGTAGGTGCCGCGCGGCTTCGCGATGGTGCGCGCAAAGACCAGCAGCTCGTCACCCGACACCATCCCCGACAGCTCCGCCTCGCCGATGCCGTGGCCGAGGAGGATGTCGCTCAGCTCGCGGGCGCCGGGAATGCTCCGCAGCACCGGCTCGGCGTCCACGGCGAGACCGTCGGTCTGCGGATGCAGCAGCACCGCACGCCGGTCGAGCGCGGCGACGAGCACGCGCGCGGCGGCCGAGTGCTCGGCGTGCGCCTCCGGCGCATCCCGGATCAGGATGACGAGCACGGCGAGATTGCTGGCGATCGATGCGGAGGAAGTCATGGTGACGCCGCCGGGCGGCGCGAACTCAAGATAGAGTCCGGTCCGAAGCGGAGCAACGCTCGGCGAGCGCGCGCGCGACGTCCTCGAGCCGGAGCGAGCGCGGGTCGAGCGCGAGCGCTTGGGCCAGCCGCGCCGGCGGCGGAAGCGCCACCGATCCGTCGAGACCGCCGAGCACCCGCGCCAGCGGTCCGTCGGCGACGACGCGTCCGCCGGCCAGTGCGACTCCGCGATCGAGCGCTTCGACGGCGAAGCCGGCATCGTGAGTGACGGCGACGACGGCGACGCCGCGCGCGCGGCGCGCGCGCACTACCGATTCGACCAACCGGCGGGTGCGCCGGTCGAGGCCGGCGGTCGGCTCGTCGAGTAGGAGCAGGACGGGGTCGGCGACGAGTGCGGCGGCGAGCGCCACCAGCCGGCGCCGCGGCGCCGGGAGATCGTAGGGATGCCGCGCGGCGTCGGCCGCGAGTCCGAGCTCGTCGAGCGTCGCCGTGACCGCGCCATCGATGCGGGCGGCGCTCCACCTGAGCTGCCGCGGCCCGAAGGCGAGCTCGGCGGCGACGCTGCGCTCGAACAGCTGGGTCTCCGGCTGCTGAAAGAGAAAACCGACCCGGTCGGCGAGGTCTTCCGGACCGAGCCGCGCCGTGTCGCGGCCGGCGGACTCGACCCGGCCGCCGCTCGGCGCGAGAAGCGCCATCGCCAGGCGGAGCAGGGTGGTTTTCCCCGCGCCGTTCGGCCCGACGAGCGCCACGCCATCCCCGCTTTCGACCGTGAGCATCGCGTCGGCGAGCGCGTCCGAGCCGGCGCCGGCGTAGCGGAAGGACACACGTTCGAGCCGGAGCGCTATCGCCATCGGGCGACCGCCTCGTCGAGCGTGAGCGGATAGGGCGGCGGCGTGCCGCCGAGACGGTGAGCCGCCCGCGCCAGCTCGGCGACGGAGGTGCTGCCGGGGCCGTCGCTCCAGATCGCCTCGCTCGCGAGCGGCGCCGCCGGCGCGCCGTCGGACACGATCGCGCCGCCGCGGAGCAGCACCAGGCGCGACGCCGCCGCGACCATCAGGTCGGCATCCTCACTCGCGACGACCACCGCCGCGCCGCGCTCGGCCTCCGCGCGGAGGAGCGCGGCGAGGCTCGTGCGGCCGGCCGCATCGAGTGCCGACGCCGGCTCATCGAGCAGCCACACGTCGGGCGACAGCACCAGCATGGCCGCGAGGACGACGCGCTGCTGCTCGCCGCCGCTCAGCGCCTGCGGCGGGCGGGCGGACAGATGCGAGATGTCGAGCGCGGCGAGAGCCGCGGCGACCGAGATCTCGATGCGCGACCGCTGCCAGCCGAGGTTGGCCGGCGCGAAGGCGACCTCCTCCCACACCGTGGCCGCCACGCCGGAGAGCTGCACCGCGGGCGCGGCCGTTACCGAGGCGACGCGGCCCGCCAGCGCCTGACGTCCCGCACGTTCCGTCGGCTCGTGGCCGAGCAGTGTGACGCGGCCGCTCCGCTCGCCGCCGGTGTGCCGCGGCGCGAGCCCGGCGGCGACGAGGAGCAGCGTCGAGCAGCCGGCGCCGGGAAGGCCGTAGAGCCACACGACCTCGCGTCCGTCCACTGCGAGCGACACGTCGCGGAGCGCGGGCTCGGCCGCACCGGGATAGGTGAAACTCGCACCGGCGAGCTCGACGGCCGTCATCGCAGCGCCAGCCACGCGGCCGAGGCGACCACCGCGACGGCGCAGGCGACCGCGATCGCCGCGTCGGCGGCGCGGAACGGCGTCGGCGCGAGCGGGGTGCGGTGTCGCACGCCTTCGAGCGCGCGGCTCTCCAGCGCCATCGCCCGATCGTCCAGCTCCGCGACGGCGCCGAGTACCAGCGGAAAGACCAGCGGCGGCAGCGCCCGGAGCCGGCGGCCGATGGAGCCGCGCCGGCGCAGCCCCCGCGCGCGCTGGGCCTCGGCGATCACGTGTGCGCGCGCGACCAGGCGCGGCGCCGCCTGAAGCGTGGCCACCAGCAGATAGGCCCAGGCGAACGACCAGCCCCGAACCGCGACGGCGTCGAGGAAGCGCGAAGGATCGAACGCATCGGTGAGCGCGACAGTGGCGGTGACGATCGCGCCGAAGCGGCCGCCCTGCCCCAGCGCGATCGCGAGCCCGCTGCCCGCGAACGAACCGCGGTTCCCCTCGCCGAAGACGCCATGCAGCAGGAAGAGGAAGATCCACGGCAGCAGCGACAGGAGCGCGCCCCGCCGCACGGCGCCGCCACGCCCGCCGGCAAGCAGCACCAGGACGACGAGCAGATAGAGCACCGGCGGCCCCCAGGGTCCCGGCAGCAGGAACGCGAGCGCCGTGACCGCGAGTGCCAGCACAAAGGGCGTGAACGGGTGCAGCCGGGCCGGCGCGACGCTCACCGGCGGATCAGGAGAGCCGGCGGGCGACGCGGCTCGGCAGCGCGCGCAGGAGCGCCGCGACGACGAGAAAGACGAGCGTCTTGTCCACCACGTCGGTGAGCACGCTCGCGATCGCCACCGACAGCGGCAGGGTCAGACCCGCGGCGCGCAGCGCCGTCGCGACGCCGGTGACGCCGGTCGCCGTCACGCCCCTGAAGACGAAGTAGGAGATCACCGCGGACCCGGCACCCGCGACGAGTCCGACCGCGGCACCCCAGCCCGCGGCGCGGAGCGGCGAGCCGAAGCCGCGTGCGCCCGCGGCGACGCCGGCGAGGACCGCGATGAGCGCCTGGATCGGCGCGAAGGCGAGCATGAACACGCCGACCTGCAGCGCGATGATCGCCTGCCCCAGCACGCCGACGACGATGCCGGCCCAGGTGCCCGCGAGCAGCACCGCCAGCACCGTGCCGATGGTGTCGAGATAGACCGGGAGCCCCAGCTGGTTGACCACGAAGCCCATCGCCACGTTGATCGCGACGGCAAGAGGGACCAGCGCGAGCAGGCGGGAGGACATGGCGCATCAATCTAGGTTGGAGAAACGGGTCGGCAACCCTAAGTTTGATGTCCCTCTGCCCGGCTTCTACTCGCTGCCTATGACCCTGCTTCGTCCGTTCCGTTCGCGCGTCGTCGCGCTGGTTCCGCTCGCCCTCCTGCTCGTCGCGCCGGCACTCGTGGCCCAGCGTCCGCCCGTGGTGGCGGAGCAGCCGCGCGCGATCGACGACATCCGCTATCTCGCGTCCGATTCCCTCGACGGCCGTCTCACCGGGACACCGGGCGCCGACAGTGCCGCCGCGTACATTGCGCGGCGATTCGATCAGGTCGGTCTGCAGCCCGGCGCCGGCGGCTGGATGCAGAACTTCGTGGTCTCGCCTGACGCGCCGGCGGCGCTTGCGGCGCACGTCGCCGGCGTCACCGGGCGCAACGTCATCGGCATTCTGCCGGGCCGCGATCCCGAGTTGCGCAACGAGGTCGTCGTCGTCGGCGCGCACTACGATCACCTCGGCGAAGGCCAGTTCGGCAGCCTCGATCCCGACAGCACCGGCCGGGTGCACAACGGCGCCGACGACAACGCATCCGGCGTCGCGGCGCTGGTGCGCATCGCGGCCCGCGTGGCGGCGCAACCGCCGGCGCGCAGCGTCGTCTTCATCGCCTTCAGCGGCGAGGAGCTCGGACTGCTCGGCTCCAACTGGTACGTGCACCATGCGCCGTACCCGGTGGACCGCACCGTGGCGATGATCAACCTCGACATGGTCGGCCGCCTGCGGAACGATCACCTGATCATCTACGGCACCGAGACGGCGAAGGAATTCCCCAAGCTGCTCGACTCGCTCAACTGGTACGCCGGCTTCACGCTCACCAAGCAGGGTGATGGCTACGGGCCCAGCGACCAGGCATCCTTCTACGCGGCGCACCGGCCGGTGCTGCACCTCTTCACCGACCTGCACGAGGATTACCACCGCGCCACCGACGACTGGCCCAAGATCAACATCGACGGCCTGCTGCGCGTGGCGGAGTTCGCGTCCAACATCGTGCTCGCCGTGGCCAACCGGCCGGGGCCGCTGACCTTCGTGGATCTGCCGGTCCGCGCCGTCGCCGGCGCCTCGGGCTCCAGCACCATGAAGGTGCTCACGCCGGGCTACGGCGCCTATCTCGGCACCATCCCCGACATGACCGGCGGCGGCGGCGGCGTCCGGCTGACCGGCGTGCGCGCCGGCAGCCCGGCCGAGGACGCGGGGCTCCGCGCCGACGACGTCATCACGCGTATCGGCGACATGGACGTACCCGACCTCCAGGCGATGAGCGATGCACTCCGGGCCTGCAAGCCGGGCGACGTGGTGCGGATCGTGGTGCTCCGCGGCGGCCAGCCTCTGACGCTCACCGCCACGCTCGCAACCCGAAAGGGATAGATGCCGACGCTCGACGCCGATCGTATCGTCGCCGCGCTGCGCGGGGCGTTCGCCCGCGACGTCGGGCGCACCGAGCTGCTCCGCGTCGCCGCCGAGCGGATGCGCGCGGCGGGCCCGCCCTACACCTCGGTCTACCTGTACATGCTGCAGGGCGACGAGCTGGTGCTCGAGGCCTTCAGCGGACGCGACACGGAGCACACCCGCATCGCGGTCGGCCACGGGGTGTGCGGCACGGCCGTCGCCACCGGACGCGACCAGAACGTCGGCGACGTGCGCTCGATCGAGAACTACATCGCGTGCAACCGGTGGACGAAGTCGGAGCTCGTCGTGCTCATCCGGCGCGGGGCGGTGATCCTGGGGCAGATCGACGTGGACTCGGACGAGGCGGATCCGTTTTCGCCGGAGGAAGAGGCCGCGGTGCGGCAGGTCGCGGACGCGCTCGCCGTGCTGCTCTAGCACCGTGGCCGGCACGGTGGTCCGCGGCGCCACCCTCTTCGAGCGGCGCGTCGGCTCGGGGCCGCCGACCGTGGTGCTGCACGGGGGACCCGGGGCGCACCACGATTATCTCCTGCCCGGCTTCGATCTCCTGGCCCACGGTCGCGAGCTGATCTACTACGACCAGCGCGGCGGCGGGCGCTCGCCGGTGCCGCGCGACGTGCCGGTCGGCTGGAGCGAGCAGGTGGCCGACCTCGACGCGCTCCGGCAAGCGTGGGGTCTCGAGCGGCTCACCATCGCCGGATACTCCTGGGGCGGCCTGCTCGCGCTCCTGTACGCGCTTCACCACCGCGACCGGGTCGAGCGGCTCGCACTCATCTCCTCCGCGCCCGCCTGGCGCGCGGCGCGGGAGTCGTTCGAGGCGACGTTTGCCCGGCGGAACCTCGATCCGCGCTTTCAGGAGGCGCGCCGCGAGCTGCGCGAGAGCGGTCTGCGCGAGCGCGATCCCGCCGCCTTCGATCGGCGCATCTTCGAGCTCGCCGTCGCGCCCTACTTCTACGACCCCGAGCGCGCCCGCGACCTCACGCCGTTCCGCGTCACCGGCCGGACTCAGCAGGAGATCTGGCGCGGTCTGGGCGATTACGATCTCCGGCCCGAGTTGCCGCGGCTCCGCGGCATTCCGTCGCTGGTGCTGCATGGCGAGAACGACGCGATCCCGATCGCCGCCGCGCGCGTCACCGCGGAGCTGATCGGCGCCGAATTCCACGCCGTGCCGCACTGCGGCCACGTGCCGTACGTGGAGGCGCCCGAGGCGTTCGTCGCCGCGCTCGACCCCTTCCTCCCCCGCGAGCGCTGATCCCGGAGCGCGCCGCCCCCGGCGATTACCTTTGGGGCATGGCTGTCCGCCCCACCCCGTTCGCGCTGGTGTTCCACACCCTGGCCGACGAACGCTTTCCCGCCATTCGTGACGCTCTCACCCGCGCCGACGCCGACCCGCGCGACCGCGATGGGTTCCTGCTGGCGCCCGAAGTCGTGCAGCTGCTGCGCGATCTCCGCCCGGACGACGGCTTCGGCGAGGCGATGGATCAGCTCGTCGCCTTCGTGCACCACGCCTATCTCTGGTGGAACGGCGGCTCGCTCACGCTGCTCGCCGGGGGCGACGGCTTCGCGCGGCTGGTCTCCTTCGAGTCCCCCAATGTCATCGCGGAGTCGGATCCGGCCCTCGGCTGTTACGTGCAGCTCCCGCAGCGCCGCGTCTGGGGCCAGCCGGTGGCGGACGTGCCGCATCAGCCGCTCGACGGCATCTCGCTCCATCATGCGCCCGACGGCGCCCTCCGCGTGCTCGGTATCTTCGGGCTGCATCAGGATCGCCTCGCGCTCACCATCGTCGAGGTCGCGGGCCCGCGGCCGCCGGGATTGGTGCGGCCGGACGGCACGCCGCTCTTCGCGCCTGCGCTCCCCGGCGCCGCGGCCGCCGGACTCCACTCGCTTCTCGGCGGCGAGGAGCTGCTCGAGCTCGGTTGGCGCGCGCGAGCGCTCGCCGGCGCCGCCGCGTGGTCGGTGCCGTGACCGAGAGCGTCCGCGACTTCATGGACAAGAAGGCGGTGGCGCACGTGCTGGAGCAGATCGCCGCCTTCCTCGAGCTGAAAGGCGAGAGCACCTTCCGCGTGCGCGCCTTCCGCACCGCCGCGCGCACGCTCGCGAGTCTCCCCTCCGATCTCGGCACGGCGCTCGCCGACGGCACCCTCGGCGAGACGAAGGGGATCGGGCCCGCCACGCTCCAGATCGTGCAGGAGCTGGCCGGCACCGGGCGGGCGACGATGCTGGAGGAGCTGCGCGAGCAGGTGCCGCAGGGGCTGGTGGAGATGCTCGCGATCTCCGGCCTCGGCGTCGCCAAGATCCGTCAGATCCACGACGCGCTCGGCATCGAGTCGGTGGGCGACCTGGAGAGCGCCGCGCGCGACGGCCGGCTCGCCCGTCTGCCGCGCTTCGGGCCGAAGACGTCGGAGAACGTCCTCCGCGGCATCGCCTTCCTTCGCCGGGCCAGCGCGTTCCGCCTCTACCACCATGCCGCCGAAGAGGCCGAGGGGTTGCGGCTCGCGCTGGAGCGGCTGCCCGGCGTCTCGCGCGCCATCGTCGCGGGCGAGGTCCGGCGGCGGAGCGAGGTGGTGCGGGAGACCGTCGTGGTCGTGGTGACGGAGCATGCGCCGGAAGAGCTGTTCCGCCGCCTGGCGCTGCTCCCCGGTGTGCACGAGTTCGCCGGTGAGGACGAACGGCGGATGACGCTGCGCTTCGCCGGCGGAGGCAGCGCGCAGATCGTCGTCACGGCCCCGCCCAACCTCGGCACCGTGCTGGTCCACGCCACCGGCAGCGACGCGCACGTCGCCGAGCTGACCGGCTGGGCCGGCGCGCGCGGATTCGCGCTCAGCGGTGCCGCACTCTGGAAGGGGAGCGACTTCGTCCCGACGCCGACCGAAGACCACTTCTATCGCGCGCTCGGCCTCATGCCGATTCCGCCGGAGCTGCGCGAGGGCGACGGCGAAGTCGAGATCGCCGCGACCGACGCCCTGCCGCCGCTGATCGAGGACGTCGACGTGCGCGGCTTCCTCCACTGTCACACGATGTACTCCGACGGCTCGACCACGATCGAGGAGCTGGCGCTTGCCTGCCGCGCCGCCGGCTACGACTATCTCGGCGTTACCGATCACAGCCAGGCCGCGGCGTATGCCGGCGGCCTCTCGCCCGACGCGCTCCGCCGCCAGTGCGACGAGATCGACGCGCTCAACGCGCGGCTCGACGGCATCCGCGTCCTGAAGGGCATCGAGGCCGACATCCTCCAGGACGGGCGGGTGGACTACGCCGCCGGCGTGCTCGACCGCCTCGACTTCGTGATCGGCTCCATCCACAGCCGGTTCAACATGAGCGAGCCGGAAATGACCGCGCGCATGCTGGCGGCGATGGAGGACCCGCACCTCACGATCATCGGCCACCCGACCGGCCGGCTGCTGCTCGCGCGCGAACCGTACGCGATCGACGTGGACGCCGTGATCGAGAAGGCCGCGCGCACCGGCGTCGCGCTCGAGATCAACGCCGACCCCCATCGGCTCGACCTCGACTGGCGCGTGCTGCGCCGGGCCAAGGCCGCCGGCGTCATGATCTCCATCGGGGCCGACGCGCACAACGTCGCCGGCATCGGCAACGTGCGCTTCGGCGTCGGCATCGCGCGGAAGGGCTGGCTGGGTCCGGCGGACGTGCTCAACACCCGCACGGCCGAGGCGTTCGTGACCTTCGCCAGGGCGCGGCGGTGAAGGCCGCGCGCGCGCGCGACGTGTTCGCGCGGCTCCGCCAGGCGTATCCCGACGCGCGCTGCGCGCTCGATCATCGCAACGCCTTCGAGCTCCTCTGCGCCACGATCCTCTCGGCCCAATGTACCGACGTACGGGTGAACCTGGTGACGCCGGCGCTGTTCGCGACATATCCCGACGCCTTCACCCTCGCCCGCGCGAAGCCGGCGGAGCTGGAGCAGATCATCCGCTCCGCCGGCTTCTTCCGCAGCAAGGCGAAGAGTCTCATCGGCATGGCGCAGGCGCTGGTGGCCGACCACGCCGGCGAGGTGCCGCGCACCATGGAGGAGCTGCGGGCGCTGCCTGGCGTCGGCCGGAAGACGGCGAACGTGATCCTCGGCAATGCCTACGGCATCAACGAGGGCGTCACGGTGGACACCCACGTCGCCCGGCTGAGCGCGCTGCTCCGCTTCACCCGCGACACCGACCCGGTGAAGATCGAGCAGGCCCTGATGCCGCTGTTTCCGCAGGAGGATTGGGCGATGCTGTCGCACCTCCTGATCTCCCACGGGCGGCAGGTCTGCATCGCGCGGCGGCCGCGCTGCGGCGAGTGCGTCATCGCCGACCTCTGCCCGTCGGCGACATCGTGAGCGTCGCGCCGTCGGCGGCGTGGAGCCGCGTCGCGGAGGAGTACGCGCGGTACATTCTCCCCGATTTCGTGCCGGCGGCGCGGGCGCTGTGCGCGTATCTCGAGATCGGCCCGGCGGACCGGGTGGTGGACGTCGCCTGCGGTCCCGGCACCGCCGCGCTGGTCGCCGCCGAGCTCGGCGCGCGCCAGGTGGTCGGCGTGGACTTCGCGCCCGACATGCTGCGCGTCGCCGCGGGGCGGGCGGAGTCCGCCGGCGTCGCCGCGCGGGTGCGCTTCCTCGAGGGCGACGCCACGGCCCTGCCGCTCGACGACATGTCCGCCGACGTCGCCGTGTCCTCCTTCGGCGTGGTCTTCGCGCCCGATCCCGAGCGCGCGGTGGCGGAGCTCGCACGGGTGCTGGTGCCGCGTGGCCGGCTCGGCATGACGGCGTGGCCCCGCGAGCGCGGCGTCGCGCAGTACTACGCCCGCATCTATCGCCACCTCCCGAAGCCCCCAGGCCACGACTCGCACCGCTGGGGCGATCCGGTGCAGGCGCGTGCGTGGCTCGAGCCGTACTTCGAGCTGCTGCTGGCGCAGACGATCGAGGTCCCGCTCGACGCACCCTCGGCCGAGGAGGCGTGGCGGCGGCTCCGCTCCTCCGGCCGCATCTCGGCCGGCTACGCCGCCCTCGATGCCGCAGCGCGCGCGGCGATGGATCGCGATCTCCACACCTTCTTCGCGGAGCACGCTGACGCATCCGGTCGGGTCCGCTGGCCGCGCGAAGCGCTGGTCCTCTGCGCGCGGCGGCGGAGCTGACCGTGGCGGCGAACCGGCTCGGCGACGCGACGTCGGCGTACCTCCGGAGCGCGGCCCACCAGCCGATCCACTGGTTCCCCTGGAGCGCGGAGGCGTTCGCCGCCGCCGAGCACGCGAAGCGACCGATGCTGCTCGACATCGGCGCGGTGTGGTGCCACTGGTGCCACGTGATGGACCGCGAGTCGTACGAGGATCCGGCACTCGCGGCGTTCCTCAACGACAACTTCGTCTGCGTGAAGGTGGACCGGGACGAGCGGCCCGACGTCGATGCCCGCTACCAGCGCGCGGTGCAGACGATGACCGGCCAGGGCGGCTGGCCGCTTACCGCGTTCCTCACGCCCGCGGGCCAGGTGTTCTACGGCGGCACCTACTTCCCGCCCGACGGCCGCATGGCACGCCCCGGCTTCCGCAGCGTACTCGAGCAGGTGCTGCGCGCGTTTCACGATCGCCGCGATCAGGTGGACGCGCAGGCGCTGGCCATCGGGCGGCTCGTGGATCAGCAGCTCGACGACGCGGCGCCGGGCGATCCGCGCGCCGAGCTGCTGGACGACGCGGTGGTGCAGATGGCGCGCGCGTTCGACCCCAAGAACGGCGGGTTCGGCGGCCAGCCCAAGTTTCCCCATCCCGGCGCCATTTCCCTGCTGCTCGCCCGCCACCACGATGCTCCGTCCGACGACGTGCGCCGCATGATCGATGTCACGCTCACCCGCATGGCCCATGGCGGCGTGTACGACCAGCTCGGCGGCGGCTTCCACCGCTACAGCGTGGACGCCGAGTGGATCGTGCCCCACTTCGAGAAGATGTCCTATGACAACTCGGAGCTGCTGCGGGTGTACTGCGACGCCTTCGCCGCGCTGGGCGATCCGCTCTACGGCGAGACCGCGCGCGGCATCGTGCGCTGGCTGCGGGAGGTGCTCGCCGACCCGGGCGGCGGCTACGGCGCGAGCCAGGACGCCGACGTCGGCCTCGACGACGACGGCGACTACTTCACCTGGACCCGCGACGAGGCTGCGGCCGTGCTCGACGCCGACGAGCTGGCCGTGGCGTCCGCGTACTGGGACATCGGCACCGCGGGCGAGATGCACCACGATCCGGCGAAGAACGTCCTCTTCGTCGCGATGACGCCGCTGGCGGCCGGCGCCGTGGCCGGCGTCACCGGCATCCGCGCCGCCGCGCTGATCGACTCCGCCGCGAAGAAGCTGCTCGCCGCGCGTGCGCGGCGGCCGGCTCCGTTCGTGGATCGCACCCGCTACGCCGCATGGAACGCAATGCTCGCCTCGGCGCTGCTCCGCGCCGGCGCCGTCCTCGACGACCGACAGGCGACGGAGCACGCGCTCCGCACCCTCACGCGTCTCCGGGCCGGGTGCGCTGAGTCCGATGCCGTGCCGCACACCCCGGGCGGGGTCGGCGGGATGCTGGACGATCAGGTGCAGACCGCGCTCGCGGCGCTCGACGCCGCGGAGGCGACCGGTGACGAGGCGTGGACGATGTGGGCCGCCGCGATCCTCGAGCGCGTCTGGCGCGACTACGCCGCGGAGGATGGCGCGCTCTACGACACCGCGGCCGGTCGCGGCGGAGAGGGACTCCTGCCGCTGCGCGCCCGCACCATCCAGGACGCGCCGACCCCGGCGCCGAACGGCGCCGCCGCGCTCGCGGCGCTCCGCCTGCACGAGCGCACCGGCGACGGCCGCTGGCGCGCGCGGGCCGATGGAGTCCTCGCCGCCTTCGCCGGCTCGGTTGCCCAGCTCGGTCTCTTCGCGGCGACGTATCTCCTGGCGCTGGATCGCGCGCTGCATCCGGTGGCGCACCTCGTGGTCGTCGGCGCGCCCGGCGACCGCGACGCCGAGACCATGCAGCGCCTTGCCCGCGCCGCCGCGCTCCCGCGCCGCAGCGTCCGGCGGCTGGCGCCCGGCGCACCGGTCGCCGCACTCCCGCCCGAGCTCGCCGGCATGCTCGCGACCGCGCGCGCCGCGACCGGCTTCGTCTGCATCGGCGACCGCTGCCTCGCGCCCGCGCGCGATGTTGCCGCGTGGAGCGCCTCGCTGTCGGTCTGACTTATCTTCCAGCCCGTCACCCGATCCGCGAGGCATTCGTGAGCAAGACCGCAGTCATCGATACCAGCAGGGGCACCATCAGGGCGGAGCTGTACGACAAGGACGCGCCCGGCACGGTGTCCAACTTCGAGAAGCTCGCCAACAGCGAGTTCTACGACGGCACCCGCTTCCACCGCGTCATCCCCAACTTCGTCATCCAGGGGGGCGACCCGCTGTCCCGGGACCCCAAGAACCCGCGCGTCGGCACCGGCGGTCCGGGCTACACCATCAAGTGCGAGACCAGGGGCAACCCGCACAAGCACGGTGCCGGCTCGCTCTCGATGGCCCACGCGGGAAAGGACACCGGCGGCAGCCAGTTCTTCATCGCCCACTCGCAGCAGCGCCATCTCGACGGCGTTCACACCGTCTTCGGGCAGGTCACCGAGGGCATGGACGTCGTGAACGCCATCAAGCAGGGCGACGTAGTCAACTCGATCCGGGTCTCCTGATCTGCAGATCGACTTCGCCGTCGTCGCCGACTACGCGCTGGTGGATCAGCAGGGGAAGCTGAGCGTCCTCGGCATCTTCCAGCACGTGCTCGTGCCCGGGTTTCCGGCGGTCCACCCCCGCACCTTCCTGGTGCTCCGGGTGAGCGGCCGCCGTACCGAGATCGGCAGCCACGTGCTGCGCATCCGCTTCCTCGATGCCGATGGGCAGGAGCTGCTCGGCGGCGAGGGCACCGCGCAGTTCGGCGAGCCGCCGGCCGGCGTCACCGACGTCGAGGCGGTCGCGGTGCTGAGCTTCGACCTCCCGTTTCCGAAGGCCGGCAGTTACAGCTTCGAGATCACGCTCGACGGCGGCGCGAGCACCCGTGTCCCCCTCGCGGTCAGCCAGCTCGCCGCCTGACGCGAGCCGGCCGTCCCATCCTCCGTCACCGGAGTCCAGCGATGCGACGATTTGGGCTGTGCTGCGGGCTCGCGGTCGCCTGTCTGCTGCCGGGACGGGTGTCGGCCCAGGCATTCGGGATCTACGAGCAGAGTGCGTGCGTCATGGGCCGCGCCGGGACCGGCGTGGCGTCGCCCTGCGCCGACGGGTCGAGCATCTACTTCAACCCGGCGAACATCGCGGGCGGGGGAAACGTCCTCGGCTTCGGCGGGACGCTGATCGCCCCGCGCGGCGGCTTCACCAACAGCGCCACCGGCCTCACCAGTGACATGAAGAGCAAGTTCTACCCGGTGCCCGACGCGTACCTCGTCCGGAACTACGGTCAGGGCACCGCGCGCTACGCCGTCGGCGTCGGCCTGTTCGCGCCCTTCGGGCTCACCACCGAGTGGCCCGCCGACTTCGCGGGCTCGTTCCTGGGCCAGAAGACCGTGATCCGCGCGCTCTACCTCCAGCCCACCGCCGCGGTGCGCCTGGGCGACAGGTTCGCGATCGGCGGCGGCATCGACGTGAACTTCGCCCACGTCGAGCTGGACCAGCTGCTCGACCTCTCCACCCAGTTCGCCGCCTTCGGCGTCACCTTCGGCAATCTCGGCATTGCCAGCAACACCGCCTTCGGGTCGGGCAAGCTCAGCGCCAGTGCGACCGGCTACGGCTTCCACGTCGGCGTCTCCGCGCGGCCGCTGCCGCAGCTCGAGCTCGGTGCGCGCTACATGTCACGCCAGAAGGTCACGTTCGACAACGGGACCGCGACGTTCACGCCCGTCCCCACCGGCCTGACGCTCCCCGCCGGCAATCCGCTCGGCCTTCCCGCCGGGACATCCGTGGATGCGATCGTCGCGCCGGAGTTCGTCTCCGGCGGTTTGCTCTCCACCCAGGGCGCGACGGCGGTGATCCGCTTCCCCGACCAGCTCGCGCTCGGTGCCGCGGTGCAGGCGTTCCCTCGACTCAAGCTTCTGGGCGAAGCGCAGTGGTCCCACTGGAAGGTCTTCGACGTGGTCCCCATCACCTTCGCGCTGCTGCCGTCGCGGCTGCTGTTCCAGAACAACCACAGCGTCTGGACCTTCCGCCTCGGCGGCGAATACGCCGTGAGCCCGCTGGCGACCGTGCGCGCCGGCTACTACATCCACGACGCCGCCGAGCCGCCGGAGGCGGTGACGCCGAATCTGCCGGAGGGGAGCCGCTCATCGTTCACGATCGGGCTCGGCACCCGCGCGGGCGATGCGCTGCACATGGATATCGCGTATCAGTACATCGACCAGGGTGACCGCCAGGGGCGCACGGTGGACAACGGCGGCATCCCGACGGTGGCGCTCAACAGCGGCGTCTACAAGCTGCACGCGCACCTGTTCGGCCTCACGCTGGCCTACGCCTTCTGATCGGGAGAGCCGACCGATGCTGACCCGTCGCGCGATCGCGGCCTCGCTCCTCCTGGCGCTCCCGTTGACCCCGGCGTGCCGGAGCGACGAAGGCCCGCTCAATCCCCCCGACCTGTCGAACAACGGCGGCCTGATGGCCCGCTACGTGTCGATGGGCAACAGCATCACCGCCGGCTTTCAGAGCGCCGGCATCGACGACAGCACCCAGCTCCGGTCATACGCGCGCGTGTTCGCGGCGCAGGCGGGCGCGCCGTTCTTCGTGCCGCTGCTCAACCAGCCCGGCTGCCCCGCGCCGTTCGTGGTGAACGTGACCCAGACGCGGCTCGGCGGCGCCGGCCCCGACGATTGCGCGCTCCGCAATCCGGCGCCGCTGCCGTACGTGAGCAACGTGGCCGTGCCGGGTGCCCACGTCGGCAGCGTCACCGACAACAGCGTCGCCGCCAACGCGCTTACCACCTTCATCCTGGGCGGTCGCACCCAGGCGCAGGCGATGATGGCCGCCAAGCCGACGTTCGTCTCGGTGTGGATCGGCAACAACGAGGTGCTCGGCGCGCTGACCAGCTCCACCAATCCGGGTGACCCGTCGCTGGTGGGGCCGGTGGACGCGTTCCGTTCGCAGTACACCGCCCTGGTGGACAGCATCGCGCTCACCGGCGCCAAGGCGATCCTCATCGGCGTGGCCGACGTCTCCATCATCCCCTACTCCACGCCGGGCCAGGTCTACTTCTGCCTCAAGACCGGCGCGTGCCCCGGCATTCCCGCGGGCGGCTTCCCCGCCAATTTCGACGTGAGCGGCAACTGCGCGCCGCCGCCGCTCGCGAAGGGCGACTCCATCCTGGTGCCGTGGACCGTGGGCATCGCCCGGCTCTCCGCCGCCGCGGCGGGCGCGCACACCACGCTCGACTGCTCGGTGGACGCCGACGTGGTGACGCCGGCGGAGTTCAAGGGACTGCGCGACGCCGTGTCCGGTTACAACAGCTTCATCCAGCAGCAGGCCGCGGCGCGCGGCTGGGCCTATCTCGACGTGAATCCGACGCTGCTCGTCGCGAAAGCCGATCCGGCGCTCATCACGACGATTCCCAACCTTCCCACGGCCGCGAGCGGCGGCAACGTGACGTTCGGCGCGCTGTTCTCGCTCGACGGCGTACACCCGAGCACCGCCGCGCACCGCATCATCGCGGACTCGGTGATTTCCGCCGTGAACGCCACGTACCGGACGACGATCCCGTTCGCGGGTCCGTGATGAGTGCCATGCCCCGTGAGCGCGCCCTCGCGCTCATGCAGCAGTACACCGCGTCGGAGCCGCTCCGCCGCCACATGTACGCGGTCGAGATCGCGATGCGCGTCATGGCCGAGCGCATGGGCGGCGATCCCGACGCGTGGGGCGCCGTCGGTCTGCTGCACGACTTCGACTACGAGCGTTTCCCCAACGACGCGCACTCCGCCACCGAGGAGCATCCCGCGGAAGGCGTGCGGATCCTCGCGCGCGAGGGACTGCCGGAGGAGATGCAGCGCGCCATCCTGGGCCACGCGAGCTACACCGGCGTTCCCCGCGACACGCCGATGGCGCGGGCCCTCTTCGCGGTGGACGAGCTGTGCGGCTTTCTCGTCGCCTGCGCACTGGTGCGACCGTCCCGCAGCCTCGCCGATCTCGAGGTGGCGAGCGTGAAGAAGAAGCTCAGGGACAAGGGATTCGCCCGCGGCGTGAACCGCGACGACGTCATTCGCGGCGCGGAGGAGATCGGCGTGCCGCTGGACGAGCACATCGGCGCCGTCCTCGCGGCGCTCCGGCCGCACGAGGCGCAGCTGGGCCTCGGCGTGCCGTGACGCTCGCGCCCGATCCCGCTCGCTCGGTCGAGTGCGCGCTCAACCGCGCCGCCGGCGGGCGGCCGGTTCCGGGCAACGACGTCCGCCTGCTGATCGACGGCCCCGACGCCTACGCCGCGATGCTCGAGCTCATCGCCGGCGCCCGCGGCTGGATCCACTTCGAGAACTACATCATCCGGAGTGACGACGAGGGGTGGCGCTTTGCCGAAGCGCTCGCCGCGAAGGCGCGCGACGGTGTGCGGGTGCGGGTGCTGTACGACTGGCTCGGCTCGATCGCCACGCGGCGCCGCTACTGGCGTCAGCTCCGCGACGCCGGGGTCGAGGTTCGCGTCTTCCGTCCGCCCAGCCCGCTCGATCTGGTCGCCAACCTTTCCCGCAATCACCGCAAGCTGGTCGTCGCCGACGGAACGGCCGCCGTGATGGGCGGGCTCTGCATCGGCTGCGAGTGGACCGGCATCGCGGGCGACGGCCGCGCGGCCTGGCGCGACACCGCGATGCGCATCGGAGGGCCGGCTGCGGCGTCGCTGGAGGCGGCGTTCGCCGGCACGTGGCAGGTGGCCGGTGGCTCGATCGGTCCGGACGAGAGCGTGCCGGACGTCGCCGAGGCCGGCGACGCCGAGGTGCGCGTCATCTGCGGCGAGCCCGGGCGCGAGCGCGCCTATCGGGTGATCGAGCTGCTCGCGGCCGGCAGCGTCGAACGGCTCTGGATCACCGATGCGTACCTTGTTGCGCCGCCGCGGCTCTTTCAGGCGCTGCGCGACGCGGCGGCCGACGGCGTGGACGTGCGGCTGCTGGTACCCGGCAGCAGTGACGTGCCGCTGGTGCGGAATCTCACCCGCATCGGCTATCGCGACCTGCTGCGGGCCGGCGTGCGGATCTGGGAATGGGACGGGCCGATGCTGCACGCCAAGACCATCGTCGCCGATAACCGCTGGAGCCGGGTGGGCTCGAGCAACCTGAATCCGTCGAGTCTGCTGGGAAACTGGGAGCTCGATGTGCTGGTCGACGATCCCACCCTGGCCGACGCGATGGAGCGGCAGTTCCGGCTCGACATTGCGCGGAGCCGCGAGGTGACCCGTCGCCCCGTCAACCTGTCCGGCCGCATCAGCAAGGTGCTCCCGACGGCGCTCACGGTCGGCGCGCCGGAGGCGCCGGTTCCCTACCAGCGCACCCGCCGCGAGCTGCGCCAGCGCGCCGCGCTCGCGCTCCGCACCGTCGCCGCCAACGCGCGCCGATCGATCTTCGGGCCGGCCACGATCATCCTGATCGTGCTTGCCTTTCTATTCCTCACGCTCCCGAAGGTGACCAGCGTGGTGTTCGGCGCGCTCTGCGTCTGGCTCGCCATCGGCGCCGGCAAGGAGGCGTTCCGCCGCCGCGCCGATCGTTGAGGACGCCGGGTGGCGCTACATCCGCGGTGATCCGCCGCCGTAGCGGCCGCCGCGCTCTTCCTTCCGCTCGGCGTCCGCCGCGTCGCGCTGCTCCTTCCGCCACTGCTGGTAGGCCTTGAACTGATCCTTCGTCAGCAGCTGCTGGATCTGCTTGTCGAACGCCTTCTGTCCCTCCTCCAGCTGCTTGCCCAGCCGCTGGAAGTCGTCCCGGCTGATCCGGCCGGCGTCGGACTCCTCGCGGGCGTAGCCGCCCCGCATCTGGGCCCGGGCCGCTGCGATGCTGTCGCGTGCGGGCTTCGTCGCTACCATGAAGGAGTCGTACTGCGCCGCGTAGCGGGTGTGCTGGGAGTCGGTGAGGGTGACGATGCCGTCGAGCGCTGCGGCGGTGGGCGGGCCGTCGAGGATCACGGGATCGCGCAGGAAGTCGGGCGGCGCGGGCCGGCTTCCCATCATCCCGCCTCCGCGCCGCATGCCGCCGCCCCGCATCCCGCCCCCGCCGCGCATCCCTCCACCATATTGCGCGGCGAGCGGCGGGACGGCGAGCATCGTGGCGGCGCTCACGGCGAGCGCGAGGAGGTGGTAGCGCATCGTTCGGATCTCCGGCGGGGTGGGGACGGGAGCGCGCGGGGCAGCGGCCCCGAGCATGGCAGCAGTACGAGGCGGGAAGGGGGAACGTTGGCGGGGGACGCTCAACAGGGGGATTGGAGTTCGCGTACTAGTCCCGTGACCGACGCCGAGCTGGCGACCCGGGCGGCGGCGGGCGACCGTGAAGCGTTCGGCGAGCTCGTCGAGCGCCACGCCCCGACGGCTCGCCGCCTCGCCCGGACCCTCACCTCGGATCCCGCCGACGCCGACGATGCGGTCCAGGACGGGCTGCTGGCCGCGTGGCGCGCCGTCGACCGCTACGACCCGAGCCGGCCGTTCCGGCCGTGGCTATTGCGTATCGTGCTCAACGCCGCGCGCGACCTGCTGCGGCGTCGCCGGGTCCGCCGCACCGAGCCGCTTCCAACCGCCTTCCCGAGCGACGCGCCGGACCCGGAGCGCGACGCCGGGCGCGCGCTCCTGCGGGAGCGGCTGGCGGAAGCGCTCCAGAGCCTGCCGGAGCGGCGGCGGCTGGCGGTGACGTTGTTCGACGCCGAGGGCTATGCTCATGGCGAGATCGCCGAGTTGCTCGGCGTGCCCGAAGGCACCGTGCGGTCCGATGTGTTCCATGCCCGGCGTGCGCTGCGCGATGCGCTCGCCGCGTACCGTGAGGGAGACCGATGAGCGATCCAATGGAGTCCATCGACCCGCGACCCGATGCCGAGCTGGGGCATCTCCTGCGCGACTGCCTGACGGCCCCGGACCCCGCGGGCTTCATCGCCCGGGTGCAGGCGGCGCTCGGTGCCGCGCCCGACAACAGCTGGGAGCTGCTCGCCCGCTGGGCTCGGCCCGGACTCGCTGCGGCAGCCGCCGTCGCGCTCGCGATGGGCCTCTGGCTCGGCAGCGGCGAGCGCACCGAGACGGCAACGCTGAGCGACGCCATCCAGCCGGCCGGCGCGCCGAGCGGCCTGTTCAGCAGCGCGCCCCCGACGACGGCAACGTTGATCGCCGCCGTGGAGGGCCCATGAACCGGACCCGCGCTCGCGCGACGGTGCTGCTCGCCGCCATCTTTGTGCTCGGGCTGATCGTCGGCGCCGCCGGTGCCGCGCTCGCGGGACCGGGGCTGTTCCATCGGCGGGGGCCGCGCCGGACAGGGCCGGATGCCTTTCTTCGACGGTTGACGCGGGACCTGAGTCTCTCGTCCCCACAACAGGAGAGCGTGCGCGTGGTCCTTCAGCGACACCAGCCGGCGATGGATTCCCTGTGGCGCGAGATGGGGCCGCGGGTTGAAACTTTGCAGCAGCAGGTGCGTTCGGACATCCGGCGACAGCTCACCCCCGAGCAGCAGACCCGTTTCCAAGAGATGATGCGACGCTTCGATGCGATGCGACCGGTCCCCCCGCATGCGCCGCGCTGATCGCGCGCTCCTCGCGGCGCTGCTGTTCGCGCCGATGCCGGCCGCGGCGCAGCAGCGCGACTCGACCGCTCCGCCGCCCCGCCAGGTGACGCTCGCTCAGGCCATCAAGCTCGCCGAGCAGGTGCAGCCGCGCGTGGTGCAGGCGCAGGCGACGCTCGACAACGCCGGCGCCCGGCTGCGGAACGCCAAGGCCCAGTATCTCCCCAACGTCCAGCTCAGCTCGTCGGGCAGCAATTTCCGCGCGGGCGGCGCCTCGCGCCTGGACCAGGCCACCGGGCAGATCATTCCCGGCGGCTCCAGCAGCACCAGCCTCAGCACCAACCTCAGCGCCAGTCTCGATCTCTTCACCGGCTTCCGGCGCGGGGCAGACATCCGGAGCGCCCGCGCCACCAGCGACGCCGCCGACGCCTCCCTGGTGGACGCGCGCTTCCAGCAGCGCCTCACCACCACCAACGCGTTCCTCGACGCGCTCTCCAACGCCGAGCTCCGCCGGGTGCGCGAGGCCAGCGTCCGCCGCGCCGAGGAGCAGCTCAAGGTGTCGGTCGCCAAGCTGCACGCCGGCTCCGCGACGCGCAGCGATTCGCTCCGCTCGCTCGTCACCCTCGGCACGGCGCAGTTGCAGCTCATCCAGGCGGACGCGCAGGTGGCCGCGGCGGAGGCAGCGCTCGCGCGGCTGATCGGAGCGCCGGGCCGGGTGTCCGCGCTGGACGACTCGAGCTTTCACAAGGTCATCTCCGCCGTCGATACCGCGGCACTGATGGGCGACGCCCGCGCCGCCTCGCCGCAAGTCCGCGCCGCCGAGGCCACCGCGACCGCCGCCGACGCGTCGGTGCGATCGGCGCGCTCGGCGTACTGGCCCAGCCTCACGCTCGCGGCCAACACCGGCTTCAACGGCAACAACGGCACCGACTACCACCTGTACAACCAGCGCCAGGTCAGTCTCCAGCTCAGCTGGAGTCTCTTCAACCGCTTCAGCCGCGAGCAGCAGATCGAGATCCAGGAGAGCGATCGCGACGTCGCCCTCGCGACGGCGAGCGACACGCGCCGGGCGGTCGAGTCGGGGCTGATCGAGCAGCTCGCCGCGCTGGACGCCGCGCGCAACCAGATCGGCATCACCGGCACCAGCGTCGCCGCCGCGACCGAAGACCTGCGCGTGGTGCAGGAGCGCTATCGCCTGGGTGTCGCGACCATCGTGGACGTGCTCACCTCGGAGGAGGCGCTCACCCAGGCGCAGGTGGACGAGGTGAGCGCGCGCTACGCCTATCTCCGCGCCAAGGCGCAGATCGAGGCGCTGATCGGACGGGATCTGTGACCGCCATCGACACCACCGCCGAGCGGATGGCGATGCTGCCGTCCGACGTGCCGCGCGACGCCATCATCGTCACCCGGAATCTCCAGCGCGACTACGACATGGGCGGCGAGGTGGTGCACGCGCTGCGCGGCGTGGACCTCGTGCTGCGGCGCAACGAGTTCATCGCGATCATGGGTCCGTCGGGCTCGGGCAAGTCGACGTTCATGAACCTGATCGGCTGCCTCGACACGCCGACCGCCGGCGAATACTGGCTCAACGGCCACCGCGTCTCCGAGCTGCCCGACGACGCGCTCGCGCGGATCCGCAACAAGGAGATCGGGTTCGTCTTCCAGACGTTCAACCTCCTGCCCCGCGCCTCCGCCCTCAACAACGTGGAGCTGCCGCTGGTGTACGCCGGCGTGAAGACCCGGCAGCGGCGGGAGCTCGCGTCGGAGGCCCTGCGCCGCGTCAGTCTCGCCGACCGCATGCACCACCGGCCGAACGAACTCTCGGGCGGCCAACGGCAGCGCGTGGCGATCGCCCGCGCCCTCGTCAACCAGCCGAGCATCCTGCTCGCCGACGAGCCCACCGGAAACCTCGACAGCGCGACCAGCGAAGAGATCATGAGCCTGTTCGAAGCCCTGCACCACGACGGTCAGACGATCGTCCTCGTCACTCACGAGACCGACATCGCCGCGCATGCGCAGCGCCAGGTCCACCTGAAGGACGGCCGCGTCGAGCGCGACTTCACCACGGGAGCGGCGCAATGACCGGCCCGATGCAGCGCATCGCGCTCGCCGCCGTGCTCGCCGCGGCCGGGGTCGCGGGGTGCAGGAAGCAGGCGCCGGTGCTCGCCTATCAGGTGGTCCCGGTCGAGCGGCGCGACATCATCGTCTCGGCCCAGGCCGCCGGCTCGGTCCAGCCCGACACGCTGGTGGAAGTGAAGAGCAAGGCGTCGGGCGAGATCCTCCAGATCCTCGCCGAAACCGGCGAGGTGGTGAAGCAGGGCCAGCCGCTGGTGAAGATCGATCCGCGCATCGCACGCAATGCGGTGGAAACGGCGCAGGCGCAGCTCGACGTCGCCAAGGCGACCCTGAGCAACGCAGGGACCCAGCAGACCCGCTCCGCCGCGCTGTACAAGTCGCAGTCCATCACGCAGCAGGAGCTGGAGACGGCGCAGCTCGCCTATGCCAATGCGAAGGCGCAGCTGGTGCAGGCGCAGGTGGCGCTCGACAACGCGAAGATCTCCTTCGAGGACGTGGTGGTGAAGGCGCCGATCACCGGCACCATCATCGAGAAGGACGTGGAGCGCGGCCAGGTCATCGCGTCGGCCATCTCCAACGTCTCCGGCGGCACCGTGCTGATGAAGATGGCGGACCTGAGCCTGGTGCAGGTGCGCGCGTCGGTCGACGAAACCGACATCGGCAAGATCCAGCCCGGCATGTCGGCGACGGTGACGGTGGATGCGTATCCCAACCAGCCGTTCCAGGGCACCGTCATCAAGATCGAACCGCTCGCCGATACGGTGCAGAACGTCACCCGCTTCCCGGTGCGGGTGCGGATCCAGAACCGGCAGGGGCTGCTCCGCCCCGGCATGAACACGGAGGTGGAGATCCACGTCGGACAGCGCGACAGCGTGCTCGCCATCCCGAACGCGGCGCTCCGCACCCAGCGAGACGTCGGCTCCGCGGCACAGGTGCTCGGCATCTCGATGGACCAGGTGCAGAAGGATCTCGCCGCATCGCAGCAGCAGACGCCGCCCCCGCCCGCGGGCGACACCGCGGTGGACGGCCGCCGGGCGAGCCTCGGCGCCAACACGCCGGCGAGCCCCGGTGGTCCCGCCGCCGGCCGGGGCGACAGCGGTGCCGTGCGCACCACGCCGTCCAAGGGTGACAGCGTGAAGGCCGGCAACGTGATGACGACGCCGGACGGCCGCACCATCCCGCTGCCGTCGGGCATCACCGAGCAGCAGGTGCGCGCCATTTTCCAGAAGCGCTTCAGCGGCGGTGAACTGACGCCGCAGGAGCAGGCGGTCATGCAGCAGGTCCGCCAGGCGATGGGCCGCTCCGGCGCGGGCGGAGCGCGCCGCGGCGGGCAGGGCAACTTCCAGTACGGCGGCAGCTACATCGTCTTCGCCAGGCACAACGGGCCGATCCACGCGGTGCAGGTCGCCACCGGACTCACCGATCTCGACTACAGCGAGATCAAGAGCGGCCTCGCCGCCGGCGATTCCGTGGTGCTGCTGCCGAGCGCGAGCCTGGTGCAGTCGCAGCAGGACTTCAAGCAGCGGGTCAACAACCTCACCGGCGGCGGCCTGCCGGGCGTGCGGCAGCAGGGCGGCGCGAGCACCAGCGCCGCGGCGGGCGCGGCTCGCAGCGGTGGTGCCGGCGGCAGCGGCCGGCAGGGCGGCGGAGGGCGCTGAGTATGATGATCGGCGAGACCATCGCCGTCGCCTTCTCCTCCATCCGGGCGAACAAGCTCCGCTCGGTGCTCACCATGCTGGGCATCATCATCGGCGTCGGCGCGGTGATCACGATGGTGGCGCTCGGCAGCGGCGCGCAGAAGGCGGTGGAGGAGCGGATCAGCGCGCTCGGCGCCAACACCTTTACCGTTTTCCCCGGCCAGTCGCAGCGCGGCGGCATCTCGTTCAGCAACCGCACCCAGCTCTCCTTCGACGATTACCTCGCGATCAAGAACGACGCGAAGCTGATCTCGGAGGTCGAACCCGAGATGCGCAGCAACTTCCAGGTGAAGTTCGGCAACCAGAACATCAACACCACGGTGGACGGCACCACCGCCAACTACATCGCGGTGAAGAACTACACCGTGCCCTACGGCCGCTCGTTCACCGACGGCGACGACCAGGCGCGGCAGCGCTACGCGGTGCTCGGCGCCGACGTGCCCGAGATGCTCGGGGCCAATCCGGCCGCCATGATTCACCAGGCGGTGCTGATCCGGGGCGTGCCGTTCGAGATCATCGGTGTGCTCAACCGGAAGGGCGCCCAGGGTTCGTTCCAGAACCCGGACGAGAGCATCTGGATCCCGCTCCAGACGGCGCGCTATCGGCTGATCGGCTCCGATCGCATCAACTCCATCGCGATCCAGGTCCGGAGCGACGTGCCGATCGACCAGGGCATGGTGGACCTGGAGCGGGTGCTGCGCCGGATGCACCACATCCGGCCCGGCGGCGACAATGACTTCCAGATCCGCAACCCGCAGGACATCCTCGCCACCCAGCAGCAGACGACGCAGATCTTCGGCGTCCTGCTGGCCTGCGTCGCCGCGGTGAGCCTGGTGGTGGGCGGCATCGGCATCATGAACATCATGCTGGTCTCGGTCACCGAGCGCACCCGCGAGATCGGCGTGCGGAAGGCGCTCGGCGCGACCAAGCTGAACATCCTGAGCCAGTTCCTGGTCGAGGCGCTGGTGCTCTGCGTCACCGGCGGCATCATCGGCATCCTGCTCGGCGCCGGCGCGGCCGTCGCGCTCTCGAAGCTGGCGCAGTGGAACGTGCTGATCTCGCCGACGGCCATCGTGATCGCGTTCGGATTCAGCGCGTTCATCGGGCTCTTCTTCGGCATCTGGCCGGCGCGCCGCGCCGCGAGCCTCGATCCGATCGTCGCCCTGCGCTACGAGTGACGCGCGGGCGCCCCTCGGTGCCCGTGGTTCCTCGAGACCGTCCCGCCGTGTGCCTCCCGCAGTAGCTTTCGCTGAATGACGCCCGATGTCATCGTAGTCGGCGGCGGGATCACCGGCCTGATCGCGGCCGATGAGCTCGCGGCTGCGGGGCGGCGCGTCACGCTGGTCGAGGCCCGCGACCGGCTCGGCGGGCGGATCGACACCCGCCGCGCCGACGGGCTCTCGGCGCCGATCGAGCTCGGCGCCGAGTTCGTCCACGGCGAGCACGTCGCCACGTGGGAGTACCTCCGGGCCTTTCAGCTCGATACATACGAGCTGCCCGAGCATCACGAGCGCCGCCGCAACGGGCGGCCGATCCGATTTCCCGACGTGTACGGCGCGCTGGAGCGGCTGCTCGACGAGGCGCATGGCGAGCGGCCGCTGGGCGACGTGATCGGTGAGCGGCGCGCCGCCGGCGACGACCCCGAGCTGCTGGATGCCGTCGCGGCGTTCGTCCAGGGATTCCACGCTGCTGATCTCTCCCGCATCGGTACCGCCGGCCTCCGGATCAACGCGGAAGCGGAGGAGCAGGACGGACACC
>JAICWE010000025.1 GCA_025934955.1 Gemmatimonadales bacterium
CCCCGATTCGCCGCCAGCCGCACCGCCCGCACCCGCGCGCCGGGCGCGGCGGCCGCGGCCGCGATCACGGCCCAGCTCCCGTCGGTCGAGCCATCGTCCACCACGATGTGCTCGAGTGCCGGGCCCGCCTGCGCCGCCACCGACGCCAGCGTCCCGCCCACGAACGCCGCCGCGTTGTAGCACGGCGTGATCACCGAGACCAGTGGCCGCTCTTCGGTCCGGGACACCGCTACGCCTTCCGCTCCGCCGCCCGGTGTCGCGCGAGGAACTCGCGCCGCAGCGCGGTGCCGATGCCGAGCCGCGCCAACATCGCCGCGATCCGCTCCTTGCCTTCGAGCCCGAGCGCCGCATGGAGGAGGCGACCGACCCAGGTCTTCGGCGTCGCTCCGCCGGCCTGGTACTGCTCGCTCCGGCGAAAGCAAACGCCGGCGAGTGCCCGGTGTCCATGCAGCATGCCGAGTCGGCCGAGGTGAGCGTAGCTCAGGGCGATCCGTGCTCCGTAGGGGTCGCACGTCGCCCGCGGGCCGAGCGCGAGCGCGATCTTGTCGATGACGCGGAGCTGCGACTCGACCCACGCACGCGTGTAGGTGGGGCGGCTCACACTCCCGTCGGTGTGCGTGCGGTACCACGCGAGCGGCCCGCCGGGCACGACGACGAGCCGGACCCCGCGCGCCAGCGCCCGCATCATGAGGTCACCGTCCTGGTTCACCGTGAGCGCCTCGTCCCAGCCGCCGGTCCGCTCGTATACATCGCGTGGCCAGAGTACGCCGCACGGCGGTACGTAGGTGCCGCCGAGCCAGCCGAGCAGCGGATCGGCTGGCGGCGGGAAGGCGACCTCGGTCGGGATCCGGACCCAGTGCTCCCCGTCCCGTGCGAGCCGGCCCCAGGCGCACACCGCGATCGCGTGCGGCTCGCCCGCGGCGGCCCCGGCGAGGGCGGCGAGCGCGTCGGGCGCGAGCACGTCATCGGCGTCGAGGAACATCAGGTACGCCCCGCGCGCCCGCGCCGCTCCGGCGTTGCGCGCGTGGGCACCGCCCCGATTCGCCGCCAGTCGCACCGCCCGCACCCGCGCGCCGGGCGCGGCGGCCGCGGCCGCGATCACGGCCCAGCTCCCGTCGGTCGAGCCATCGTCCACCACGATGTGCTCGAGTGCCGGGCCCGCCTGCGCCGCCACCGACGCCAGCGTCTCGCCCACGAACGCCGCCGCGTTGTAGCACGGCGTGATCACCGAGACCAGCGGCGGGCGCTCAGATCCGTTGCTCATGCCGCGCCCTCTCCACGGTTGTCACCGCCCGATCCACATCCACCGATGGACGCGCCCCGAACGCCGCGACCGACTCGAACGCCGCGAGGGTCGCTTCGCCGATGCCCTCCCACGCGAGCCCGTCGAGCGGCGCCGGGCCGGCGCGTCGGGCGAGGGCCCATGCGAGTGCCTCGTCCAGCGCGTCCGCGGTGAATGCTCCGCGATACGTGCGAACCCACTCGTCTCCGACGGTCCGCTGCAGCTCCTCCAGCGCGCCGAGCCGCGGCACCAGCACCGGACGGTCGAAGGAGAGCGCGAGGAGGGCGCTTCCGGAGTTGAGCACCTGGCGATACGGCAGCACCACCAGATCAGCGGCGTTGAGATAGACTTGCAGGTCCTCGTCCTCGAGGAATCGGAGATGCAATCGCACCCGCTCATCGGACCCCGCCAGTTGGCGGAGCTGCCCCTCGAGCGCCGGCGGGTCCGGCCTCCCCACGACCAGCAGTATCGCGTCGGGGCGACGGAGCGCCCGAAACGCGGCGATGAGCCCCGCGACGTTCTTGTATGCCCGCACCTGGCCGACGAACGCCGCGACGGGAGCTTCCGCCGCGATGCCGAGCCGGCGCCGCGCCTCGGCCCGCCCCACTTCATTGGGATAGACGCCGCGGTAGTGCCCGTGGGGGATCACGAAACTCGGCACGCGGGCGAGCATCGGGAATCGTGCGCGTGCCAGCGCGACGCCGTCGGCGCTCAGGCTGATCACCCCGTCGAGCTGCGGAATGACCAGTCGCCAGAGCGTCCGTTCGATGAGCGGATAGACGTCATCATGGGATCGCAGGTTGTGCATCGTCCAGACCACCCGTGCGCCGCGCGCGCGAGCCCAGGCGAGCCCGAGCGCCAGGTTCAGCGTTCGCTTGATCGCCATGAGGCGGCTGCGTTCGTGCAGCCGGTGCTCCGGCCAGTGCAGGTGCACGATGTCATACCCACCGCGAAACGCTCGCGCCCGCGTGTATTCGTCCACCGTCGCGCCCAGGCGCGCGAGCGCCGTGTAGAGCAGCCAGTTGTACGGGTTCCGCCTGCGGGTGCGGAACGCAGGATCGGCGAGAATCCGGAGCGGGCGTGGTGTGCTCATGCCGCCCCTCCGGCCACCGCGTCCGCATCCCGGGTCCGTCGGGCGGAATCGGCACCGCCCCACCGCCGGCGTGCTCCCGCGCGCGCGTGGGCGACGGATCGATAAACCGCCGCATGTCGCTGCATGACCGCCTCAGGGGAGAGACGCTCGCCCAGCCGCGCCGTCGCGGCTCGTGCGCCGGGGGCGGCGAGCGAGGGGCGGATGGCGGCCGCCGCGGCGTCGGGCGTGTACGGGGCGAACGTCGCGATCGCGCCCGGCTCCATCGCGTTGTACTCGGCCACGAGCGGCAGGTCCGATGCGACCACCATCGCCCCCGCCGAGATCCACGTCGAGAGCGATCCGGACGCCGACGCGGTCTCGAACGGACAGACGCCGACGTCGGTGGCGACGAGGTACCGCTCGAAGTCGGCATCGTCGAGCCATCCGGTCACCCTGAGCCGGTCCGCGACGCCCCCGCGCCGCGCGGCGGTCCAGAGCATCTCGAGGAACGCCGCGTGGCGCGGCTCGGCCCGGCCGGCGAAGACGACGGTCACGTTCTCCGGCAGGTACGCCATCGCGTCGATCAGCAGCCGGTGTCCCTTCCGCGGATGGATGTAGCCGAGCAGCGTCACGACGCGGCGCCCGCCGAGACCGAGCGCGACCTTCGCCGCCTCCGCCGATCCGGTAAGGGTGCGACGCTCGACCAGGTGCGGGATCACGTCGGCTCCGGATCGGCCGAAGAAGGCGTCGAGCCGACTACGCTCCTCGTGGGAGGATACCACGCAGCGGTGCGCCCGCCACCGGAGCCAGCGAAGCGTGAGCACGTCGGGCTGCAGCAGTCGCTGCACGCGCGCGCCGTTGCGCCGCACGATGCCCGCGCCGGTCGGTCGCCGCGGCGCCGCGGCCGCCGCGCCGCCGGCCGCCCCGAGTCGCGCCCGGCCTCGACGGAGGATCGCGCGGAGGCTCATCGGCGGGTAGAGGTCGTGCAGCGTCACCACGAGCGGCGCCGCGCTGCGGCGGGTGAAGGCCGCCACGTTCCGGAGCTGCGCCCACCGCGATCCCCAGATGCACTCATCCAGGCGGTTGTTGTACTGGATATGCACGACATCCGCATCGCCGAGACGAGCGGCCGCGGCCGCGGTCGCGCGCCGGTCCGATGCCGGATCGCCGGTCACCGCCAGCTCCGTCTCGATCACACGGAGCTCGCCGGACGCGCGCGCCGCGTCGGCGAGCATGCGGCCGTAGCGGGTCACGCCGTGCGCGGCGCTGCCGATGTGCAGGTACCCGACGAGCGGTGTCATGCGGCACCGCTCCCGCGCAGCTGCAGCAGCTCGTGGAACTCGGCCAGCGCCGCGCGTCGGCTGAACCGCTCCTCCGCCAGCGCGCGGCCGCGCCGTTCGAGCGAGCGCCTCAGTGCGCCATCGCCGAGGAGCCGTGCGACGGCGGCGGCGAATGCTCCGCTCTCGTCCTCGAGCAGAAACGCCTCGCCGGCCGCGTCCTCGAGGCCCTCGGCGCCGACCGACGTCGTCACCACCGCCCGGCCGTATGCGAGCGCCTCGACGGTCTTGATCTTGAGCCCGGTGCCAAGCATGACCGGGTTGATGACGACGTGCGCGTCGGCGTACGCCTCTCGCAGCGACGGGATGTAGCCGATCCGCTGCACCCCGGCCAGGTCCGACGGCGGAAGCCGCTTCACGACGTCGCCGTAGAGCCGGAGTTCCGCCGTCGGACGAGCCACCCGCACCTCAGGCCAGCATTCGCGCAGGAACCATTGCAGCCCGGCGGCGTTCCCCTGATTCACGCTGCCGACGAACATGACGGCCTCGGGCGAACCCGCTCGGTTCGTACTCGGCCGGAGCGGCTCGACGGTCAGGCCGTGCGGCAGGCAGATCACCCGCCGGTCCGGCACCATCGCGCGGAACTCGGCCAGCTCGGTGCGCTGGATGGCGATCACCACGTCGGCCCGCCGGAGCAAGGCCGACTCCTCCTCCGGGCTGCACGTCACCCACGCCCCCTGCCCCTCGCCTGCGTACATCGCGGCGCGCGGGTGCATCAGGTCAATGGTGTCCACGCAGCGCAGCGCACGGGAGCCGACCACATCGAGGCACGGCGCCATCCACAGGTACTCCGCGATCACCGCCCGCGGCCGGAGGGCGGTGACCGCGCGGTCGAGCGCCGCGGCGAACGGCGCCACGTCGAAGCTGAACGGCGACCCGCCGCCGAAGCCCGGCGCGTCGACCAGGATGAGCCGGTCGACGAGGAGGCGGGTGCGGACGATGTTCGCCCATTCCTTGGGCCGCCGCGCGACCAGCGCCACGGAGTAGCCCGACGCGCGCAGGCCGCGAATCAGCTCCATGATGCGCACGCGCGTCCCCTCGCGCCCCGGAAAGAGGAGGCGCTCGGTGACGATGATGACGGTGGGCTTCGCGGCCATGTACGGTCGGACCGGTTCAGGCCCGTCGCGGCGCGGCGAGGTCGCCGGCCGGTTCTCGATGCATCTCTTCCTCCCAGAGCGACAGGAACAGCCCCTCACGCAGTGTCTCTCCACTCGGCGCTCCGCCGGCATCCTCCTCCTCGCGGCGCAACTCGGAGCGCGAGTGCAGCATCCAGCAGAGCAGTCGGAGCGTCGGGATGTCGGGCGCCGGCGTGCCGGCGCGCGCGGCGTAGAGTTCGAGGCACTCGTGAAAGACGGCACCCCGCGCGGATGTCGGGTCGAGCAGCATCCGGTAGCTGCGACGGTACTGGTCCGGAGTGCGCGCGCGCTCCACGTAGAACGTGAGGTACGCCAGGAAATAGATCAGGTCGAGCGCCGGAAGTCCCCGCGGCTCGGCCGACTCCCAGTCGAGCACCTGCAGCGACCCGTCCGGCCCGACCAGCAGGTTCCATGGCGAGAAGTCACGTTGCTCGAGCACCACCGGCAGCGGACCGAGCGTCCCGAGCCGCGCCGCGCACGCGGCCAACACCGACGGATCGGCGATGCCCGCGTAGGCGCCCTCGAAGGCGCGGCGCACCGGCTCGACGATCCGCGCCGGTGATTCGACGGTCCCACGATCGCGCTCGGCCAGCGCGGCCAGCCACAGGGTGCCCCGAAGCGCGAGCGTACGGTAGCTCTCCGGGCCGAGCTGGGTCGGCAACGGCGTTCCGATCAGCGCGGTCTCGGCGAGTACGGCACCGTCGCCGGTATTCTCGACCGCGAGGCAGCGCGGCACGCCGGGCAGTGAGCCGTAGCGGCGCGCGATCTCCCGCAGCACCTCGCCCTCCGTTTCGACTGCCGGCGCCGACTCCCGGGAGCGCGCCAGCTTGAGCGCGACCCGCGGAGCCGCGCTGCGCCCGGCGAAGACCAGCGCGACCACCTTGTTGCTGCTGCGCCGGCCACCGGTGAGCAGCAGCGACGACAGTGAGGCGGGGCGCCGGCCGAGACCCCAGCGCTCCCACCGCATCCCGACGAATTCCGCCGGATCGCCGGCCGTCCGGGTTCCGTCAGCCAGTGGCTCACGACGCCGTGCGATGAGCGCCGCCGGAGCAGTCAGACCCAGGCGCCCGCGTGCCGACCATAGCGCCCGCCGCACGATGCCGCGGTAGCGCTCGGCGCGCGATCGCGGATGGGAGCCGCTGAGGATGAAATGGCGGAGCGCTCCGCCGGCCGTGAGCGGACCCCAGAGCGTCGGGAGTGCCCGGGCCGGATGCGGCCACGGCGCGACGCAATGGACGAGTTCGAGACCCGCGGCCGCGCAGCGGCGCCGCAGGACGCCGATCGGGCGGCGGGGCGCGGCGCGCCACTCGATGTAGCAGATGCCGCCAGGGCGCAGCGAAGCGGCGGCGGCGCGCAGGGATTCCGGCGACGGCGCTTCCATGGTCGCGAGATCGCACCCGTCGCCCGCCGCGGGCATCAGCACGTCCTCGCACACGATGGCCGTCGCATCGGCGAGCGCACCCGCGGCGAATGCGACGGCACGGCGCGGCCGGAAGCCCGGCAGGAAGAACCGCCAATCCATCCGCCGGAGCAGTCGGTTACGCGTCTCCTCGACGCCGATCGTCGCCGCGATCACCCGACCCTCCGATCGGCGAGCAGCTGGTCATAGAGCTGCGCCACGCGCTCGGCCATCACCGCCGCCGAAAATTCCCGCTCCACGAGTGTGCGTCCCCGGGCCGCGAGTCCCGCCGCGAGCACCGGGTTTCCCAGCAGCGTAGCAACCGCATCGGCGAGTGACGCGGCGTCCCCCGGCGGCACCAACAGCCCCGTCTCCCCATGCGACACGACCTCCGCCGTTCCGCCGACGTCGGTAGCGATCACCGGGCGCGCCGATGCCATTGCCTCGAGTACCGACACCGGAAGCCCCTCGAACAGCGATGGCAGCACGAACAGGTCGCAGGCCGCGAGCAGCGCGGGGACATCCTCTCGCTCGCCCAGCATCAGCACCCGGTCGGCGACGCCCAGTCGCGCCGCCTCGCTCTCGAGCGCCGCGCGGTCGGGGCCGTCGCCGGCGATTGCCAGGCGGACCCGCGGCAGCCGCGCGATCGCGCCGAGGAGGAACGGGATGCCCTTTTGCGCGTGGAGCCGCGCGACGGTGAGCAGCAGCGGCGTGTCATCCGGCGCGAGCGTGCGCCGGAGGGCATCGTCGCGCCCGCCGAGATAGGGCTCGAGAGGGATACCGTTGCGGATCACGCTCACCCGGTCGGCCGGGAGCCCGGAGCGGAGCGCGGCTCCCATCGCGGCGGACACCGCGACGTAGCGGTCGACGCAGGCCTCGACGACGGCGCGCTTGATCCGGGGCGGGCGCGAGGGGAGGAGCGGCAGCAGGTGTTGCGTGGCGACGATCACGGGGACCCGTGCGGCTGCCGCGGCGACGATGCCCGTCGAGCAGCGCAGCGGCCACGTGAGGTGCGCGTGGAAGACCGAGGGCCGCTCCCGCCGCACCGCACGCACCAGTGCGGTGAAGCGGCGCACGCCTCCGGCTCCGCGTTCGATGCCCCGGGTTTCGATGCCCGCGTGCCGAGCCGAATCCAGCAGGCGCTCGGTTCCGGGACTCGGATGACAGACGAGTACCGGCCGCCACCGCCGCTCATCGAGGCCCGCCATCAGCGTGAGCAGCATCCGCTCGGCGCCACCGAAGGCCACCGTATCGGTGAAGTGCACGACGGTGCGCACCGCCGGCGCCGCGCCGAACCGGGTCGGGCGCGCGGTAGGCGGGGCGGCGCGCGCGCTCAGGACCGGCGCCATTCGCTCGCCCCCACCCAGTAGAAGTAGTCGAGCGCGAGCTCGTAGTAGCGGTGCAGGCGTCGGGGCCGGAGCCGCTCGATCCAGGTCATCACCCGGATGACGCCGCGCGGCGTCGCACCGACCACCCGGCTCGCGCCGAGGAGCGCCCCGCGGACCAGGCGCCATCTGCGGGAGACGGCGTGGTACCGGGACAGTTTGGTGTCCGGCAGCGTCTCGGGATGGAGACGGACGCTCAGCACCGCCGTCTTCCCCTTCGCAATGTTGTCGCGGGCAAGGGCGGCGAAGTCCTTGTCGTAGTGCTGGGCGGCGGCCGCATCTGCGCTGTAGGCGAGGGTGACGCCGGCCCGGAGCAGCCGCAGCGCGAGTTCGCCATCCTCGTTGCCATAGATCCGGAACGAGGGATCGAACTGACCGCACTCCACCAGCACCGCGCGCCGGATGGACAGGTTGCCGCTGTAGAAATCGCGGAAGCCGATCCGGTATCCGGGCTGCGCGAGCTTCGCCGCGTGCCGGGCGAACTTCTCGCCGATATAGGCGGCCGCCCGCGGTGACGCCGCGTCCAGCACGACCGGCACCGCGCCCATCACCGCGCGGCGCGACTCGCCCTCATGCGCGGCCAGGTGCGCCTCGAGACAGCGCGGCGTCGGCTCCATGTCGTCGTCGAGGAGTACGGTGACCGCTCCGCGGCTCGCCGCGATCCCGGCGTTGCATGCCGTCGCCCGCCCGGCGTTGAGCTGCTCGAGCGCGCGCAGCGTGTAGCGAGCGGCGAACGCCTCCACCATCTCGCGCGTGCCGTCGGTCGAGCCGTCGATGCAGACGATCACCTCGTACGCCTCGGCGGCGAGCGTCTGACGCGAGAGCGCCTCGAGCAGCCGGCGCACCGACTCGCGCCGCTGGTAGGTGGGGATCACGACGCCGACGCGCGGCACACTGCTCATGCCGCACCTCCCGACAGCACCCGCCGCAGGCCGCGCAGCGCCCCACGTGCGTTGCGGCGCAGCAGCTCGCCGGCGGCGTGCCCGGTGCGCAGGCGGCAGACGAAGTCGGGCAGACTGTCGTGCCCCGTGACCGGCACGCGATGGAGCGCGAGCGGGTCGTCGGTCGCGCCCGACAGGCCGATCCGCACCGACGCGGCCGACCGGAAGCCCGCGTCGGCCGCCGCCTCGCGGACCGCCGCGTCGTACGAGCCGTAGGGGTATGCCATGTGGTGCACCGCATGGCCGAGCCCGCCTTCCAGAATCTCCCGCGATGCGCGCACTTCTTCCCGGCGCGCCTCGGGCGCGAGCGCAACGAGCCGCGGATGGCTCACGGTGTGCGCGCCGCAGGTGAACCCGGCCGCGCACAACTCACGCGCCGTGCCCCAGCCGATCAGCGGCAGCTCGATGCCACGATCGGGGCGGAGCCAGCTGCTCACGCCGCCCATGAGACCGGCCACCAGATAGTACGTGGCGGTGAGCCCGAGGGCGCGGAGCACCGGGACGCCGTGCTCCACGCATTCCGCGAAGCCGTCATCGAAGGTGATCACGACCGCGCGATGGGGCAGCGGCGGCCCGCCGGCCCGCGCGGCGAGCAGCGCATCGAGCGAGACCGACCGGTAGCCGGTGCGAGTGAGCCACCGCATTTGCGCGGCGAAGGCGCGCGGCGCGACGGTGTACTTCTCGAATCCGGGGAGCGAGTGCGAGCTCACCTGGTGATACATGAGAATCGGGACGCCGCGCATCAGGCCGCTCCGCTCAGTCGAGGCACGCCTTCACCGCGCGCACCGTCACCAGGAGTTGGTAGTCGGCATCGGTGTGATCCAGCTCCTCTGGACGGAGCTCCTCGGCAGCGAGCCCGTGAAGGAACGCGATCGCCGTGAGGACGTTCCCGTGGGCGCCGACCTCCACCGAGCCCGGCTCGAACACGCCTGCGAGCAGCCGCTCGGCCCCGAGCGTTGTCACCCGCCAGTAGTCGCCCCAGCGTTCGAGATCCCAGCGGCTGACCTGACTGATCCCGGGAAGGGTCGCGAGCAGCACGCCGCCCGGCTTGAGAATGCGGTGCACCGTGCGCACCGCGGCCGCCGGATCGGCGAGCACGTGGAGGACCTGAGTCAGGATGACACAATCGAACGTTGCCGACGGAAGCCCGTCGCCACGACTCAGGTCGGCGACGATGGTGGCGGACGGATTCCCCGGCACAGCATGCAGCACATCGCGCCGCTCGACCGCGGCGCCGCCGAATCGCCGCGTGTACATGTCGTCGCCGACCTCGAGCACCCGGCCGCGGACGTCCGCAGCGGAGGCGCCGAGGAACCGCTCGATGTAATACCGGTCGATCGGCTGCCCCCGATCCTTCCCCCAACGCCGACTGAGTGGGGCGAGCCGACGCAGGTCGCCGAAACGCACGTCGCCCTGACGCGGCACGTACGCCAGATGGCGCCAGAGCGCTGCGAGCCGGCGGCGCGGCCGTCGAGGTAGCACACGCCGCGCGATGCTGCGCAGGCCGCGACCGAGGCCGCGGACCGCGCGTCGAGCCACCGCGATCACTCGGGCCACCGCGGGATGGCGATACGGCCGGGACTTGGCTCGCGCGATCCGCCACAGGGCTGATCCACGGTAGCCCCGCCTATCCAGGGTGGCTTCAAGGAGGCTAAGGTATCGCCGGCGCGCGGCAATTCGGGCAGATGGATCGTGCAGCCCGGAGCTGATGGATGTGTCGTGCTGCCGGTAGCGCACCCAACATCGGTCCGCCACAAAGGCGCCCCCGCACAGTGCGAGCTGGACGAAGAAGAGCCGATCGCCGTAGCTGGGCAGCCGCTCGTCGAACCCGCCCGCCGCCTGGACGGCGGTGTTACGGATGAGCGCATCGGATGGCAGTGGAGATCGAGCGGTCCCCGAAACCAATGCCGCAGCGAGCCGCGCCGAGGGGTGCACGATGCCGCTTGGCAAACCCGGGTCGGGCTCATAGTCGCGCGCTGCATCCTCCTGGCAGCCGCTCCAACTGTACCAGTACCGCATCCTGCCATAGACCATGATGGCATCGGCATGCGCCTGCAGCATGGCGACCTGCTCCTCCAGCTTCGACGCAGCCCACATGTCGTCGGCGTCGAGGAACGCTACGAACTCACCGTGGACGTTTCGGAGGGCGAGATTGCGTGCCGCGCTGGGGCCGTGGGCTGCACCGTCGGGACGCTGTAGCCGATGCACGCGCATCGGGTGCCGCGCAGCGCACGCAGCGGCAATGGACGGGCTTCGATCCGTGGAGCCGTCGTCGACCAGCAGCAGCTCCCAATTGCGGTAGGACTGCTCCTCCACGCTCCGAAGCGTCTCGCCGAGAAAGGCCTCGGCGTTCAGATAGGGCACGATGATCGACACCAGCGGATCGGAGCTCATGCCGGGCGCACCGCGGTGGACGCGGGCTCGAGCGCGCGGGCGACACCGGTGGGGCTCGCCGCATGCGTCACCGGCCTCACAGCGAAATATCGTTTCAGCTTCAGGAAGTGCTTCTCGTACAGATGCCAGCTGAGCCAGGCCGCGGCGGCCGTGCCCGCGATGCTGACGGCCGTGAACACAGCGACGGCTCCATACGCCGACCCGAGCGCGGCCGCGAGGCGCGGGATCGGCAGCAGTCGCGTGAACAGCGGGATCATCGCGACGTGGAAAACGTACATTGCGTAGCTGTAGGTGCCGAACCACTGCAGCGCAGGATGGGTGAACCAGCGCGCGACCGGGCCCGGCTCATCTTCCGCGGCGAGCAGCACGAGCGCGGCACAGAGCAGCGCGAGGAGCGTGAGGCCAACGCGCAGAATCACGGGATCGCTGTCCGACCACTGCCCGCGTGCGAGCGCGATCACCGCGACCATCGCTCCGAGCGCGAGGGCTGCCGCGCCGAGGTGGCGGCGCCAGCGGGTACGGTCCCCGCGGACGAGCACTGCCGCCAGCCCGCCCGCGGCCAGCGCATCGACGCGACACAAGGTGAACAGCTCCACGGTGACGGGGCTCGCATGCCCGATCAGCAGTCCCCACCGAAGCAGCAGCGCCCCCGCCATGCAACCGATGCAGGTGCCGAGCAGCGCTCGCCGGGGCAGAAGGAAGACGACGAGGGGCCACGCGAGGTAGAACTGCTCCTCGATCGCGAGAGTCCAGAAATGCCCGAGGTCCATCCAATCCACGACGAATGCCCAGTGACCCGTCCGCGCCATCAGGAGATTGGACGCGTAGCCCCACAGCCATGGCTGGTGCTCCGCCATTCGCTGCATCGCTGGCGTGAACTGGTGAAGCCGCGGAAGGACCTGGAAATAGGCGAACAGGAACCCGTAGTAGAGCGGGAAGATGCGCAGCACGCGGCGCGCGTAGAAGTTCCGAAAAAAGTGGGGATCGGCCTTGGCATCGTAGAGGATGCCGGTGATCAGAAAACCGGAAAGCACGAAAAACAGATCGACGCCGCTGCAACCGGCCATGAACGTTCGGTCGAGTACAGTGCCCACGACGGAACCCGGCAATCCAGTCCTCGTGAAATGGCACAGCATCACGCCGAGGACGGCGGCCCCGCGCACGCCGTCCAGCGCCGGGATCCGCCCGGCGGGTGCTGGGGCGCTCGCCGGCGGCGCTCCGCAAGCGGGCGGTGATGAAGGGGACTGCACGTCAGGCCTCGGGCTCGCCGGCGGCACGCTCGTCGGCCGCTCGGCCGCCGCTGCGCATCCGCCGCAGACGAGCCGCGCCGGCACGCGGCAGCTGCCGCATGCCCGGCCACGCCCGCGCCACCGACACCTTCCAGTGAAACTGCCAGCCGGTGTCGCGGCGCAAGATCTCGATCCGGCCTAGCGTATACCCAGCAGTCCCTCCCCGGATCAGGCGAGGCTTGGTCGTGAATGCGGCGGCGAATCCTGCAGCCGCGACGGCTGCGCGCACGCGCTCGTCGAACGCGCCGAAGGGATAGGCGAAGAGGCGCGCGGGCCCCAGACCCATGCCGATCAGATCGTCACGGCAGCCGCGGATTTCGTCCGCGAGATCGGCGTCGCTCAGCCGGGGTAGCACCGGATGAGTCCGCGAATGTCCTCCGATCTCCACTCCGCCTGCCGCGAGGCGGCGGAGCCCCTCTCGATCGAGCAGCGGCAGCTGCGGCGTTGTCGGGCCGCACCACTCGTTCGTGCGGCCCGTGCGATTGGTTACCGCGAAGGCGACGGCGGGAATTCCCCGCGCCTCCAGAACCGGCAGCGCATGCTCCAGCACGCTGCCGTAACAGTCGTCGAACGTCAGCAGCACCGGGCGGCGCGGCAGCGGCGCGCCGCCCAGGTATGCGACGACTTCGCCCGCGCTCACGAAATGCCAGCGCAGGCGCTGCAACGCGCCGATCTGCCGCCGGAATTCGATCGGCGAGACCCCATACGGCTCGAACCGGCCCATTCCGCCGGTGTCGGCGATGGCATGATACGCGAGGACCCTGAGCGCAGGTGGCGCTCGCCGGGCCGCGGACTGGTCGGTCAATGCCACACCGGCGTTCCGCATGCCGCAGCGCCTCAGACGCCCGCGGACGGCGCCGTGCCGCGCCGCGCCGCCGTCATGCCGCCGGCCGCGGCCACGCCGCGCCAGTACTCACGGTAGCGGACGCGGCGCAGCCAGCGAACCGTGCGTCCGTCGGTGCGACCCTGTTCCAGCCGGCGGATGACGAACCACCGCGCGGCCACGGCGAGAGGACCGACCAGCCACCACCGGCGCTCGCGCAGCTTCTTCGCGCTGAATGTCGCGTCGAATGCGTCGGGGTGCTTCTGCACGAAGCGAACGTCCGCCCGACCGTTCTCGCGCCACTGGCGGAGGTACGCTCGGGGCGGCACGACGTATTGCTGCCAGCTGATCGCCTCCGGGTTGAAGACCACGCGATAGCCGCTCTCATGCAACCGCCGCCCGAAATCGGTGTCTGCCTTCCCGGAGGTGAATTGCTGGCGGAAGCGGGTGTCGAAGCCCACCAGCCGATCGAATGTCTCGCGCGCGACAGACAGCTGCCCCGTCAGCATATCCTCGAGCCGCACCTCTGCACCGGCCTGACGCAGACGTGCCGCCCGTGCCTCTGCCCACTTGCCCACTCCGTCCGAGAGCAGGCCGGGAGGCGAGTTGGGATGCAGCGGGATGTGGCCCATCACCGCGTCGGCACCGTCGCGGTGCGACTTGGCGTGTTCAGCGAGCAGCCGCGGGTGCGCTTCCATATCGTCGTCCAGGAAGATCAGCACGGCGCCGCGCGCGAGCGACGCGCCGTGGTTCCGCGCGGCCGCGGAGCCGCTGTTAACTTGCTCGACGACGGTGAGCGGGAACGGCACCGTCAGCGACTGGAGGGCGGCGGCGGTCCCGTCGGTGGATCCGTCGACCACGACGATGACTTCGAAGCCTCCCGTGAACTCCTGGCGCGCCAGCGCCGCAACGTTCGCGGCGACGAGAGCACGTCGTTGATACGTGGGAATGACGATGCTGAAGCCGTACGACACGCCGGGCGTGGTCGAAGCTGACGCTGACATATGCGGCCGCCTATCGAGACTGCGTCGCGGCGGACGCGGGTTCACCCCCGGTACGGTGCCGTACTGCGGCCTCGACACGCCCCGCGCTGTACTCGCAATAGAGAATGCCGTCGTGGCGCGGGTTGTAATGTGGGCCGAATCCCCGTGGCTGCCGGTCGAACACCTCCATCCATAGCGCGGGCTGCAGACGATCCACCGATGCGCCCATCGAATCGGCCAGCCAGAGTTCCAACTGGTACGGACCCGGGCGGAGGGGCAAGGTCTCCAACACGAAGCGCCAGCTGCTGTACCCGATCGGCAGCGGGGTGGCGACGCCGAGTGCGTAGGTGCTGCCGCTGATGAGCGGACCGCCGTAGCGGTCGCGCAGGGTGAACCCGACCCGCGGCCGGTTGAGTGCGATGGACGCGTCGATCCCGACGACGATCTCGAGCGGGCCGCCCGGATGCGGCGAGAAATCGACCAGCTGATCGCCGCTGCCGTACTGGACGCCGGTGAAGCGCGCACTCGCCGATCCGGTGCGCGGCGCCGCCGTGAGGTCGATCCAACGTCCCGCCGGCGCCTCGGTGTCGTGGCTGGCGAGGTATTGCCGGATGACCTCGCTGGTCTCCCCATCCGCGACGAGGTTGCCCTTCTCCAGGAGGATCGACCGCGTGCACAGTCGCTGCACCGCACCGAGGTTGTGGCTCACGAACAGCACGGTCCGCCCGTCGCACGCCACCTCGTTCATCCGGCCGATGCACTTCTGCTGGAACTCGGCGTCTCCGACCGCGAGCACCTCGTCGACGATGAGCACGTCCGGCTCGAGATGGGCCGCCACCGCGAACGCGAGCCGCAGATACATACCGCTCGAGTAGCGCTTGACCGGGGTGTCGATGAACTGCTCGACGCCGGCGAACTCAACGATGGCGTCGAAGCGGCTGGTGATGTAGCCGCGCTCCATCCCGAGGATCGCACCGTTGAGGTACACGTTGTCGCGGCCGGTGAGCTCGGGATGAAATCCGGTCCCGACCTCGAGCAGGGAGCCGACCCGGCCCCACACTTCGGCCCGCCCGCTAGTCGGCGCCGTGATGCGTGAGAGCAGCTTGAGCAACGTGCTCTTGCCGGCCCCGTTGCGTCCAATGACGCCGAGGACTTCGCCGTGCCCCACCTCGAAGGACACGTCACGGAGTGCCCAGAAGGTGTCGTCCTCGGTCGTGCCGCGCCCGGCCGCTCCGGCCAGCCGCCGCAGGTTGCGCCAGGGAGACGCGGCCGCCTCGGTGAGGGCCTCGCGCAACGTCCGGCGTCGAGGGCGCGCGCCGAAGCGATACTGCTTGCTGAGCTGATCGAGGCGAATGGCGAGCGCGGTCATGGGTACTCTAGGCCACGTCCGCGAACACCCGCTCGCGGCTGCGGAAGAACAGCGCGCCGCTCACGAGTATCGCGCCCGCGACGCAGCTGGAAACGGCGATGACTCCCCACGGCATCGGTGCGGTGCCGAGCAGCGCCGCGCGGAACCCCGCGATCACACCGACCATCGGGTTGAACGCCGCGTACGGCTGGAGCCGGTGCGGCAGGAGCGACAGCGGGTAGACGACCGGGGAGCTGTACATCCACAGCTGCACGAGGAAGGGCGTCGCGTGTTTCACGTCACGGTACTGAATGTTGAGCGCCGCCAGCCAGCAGCCCACGCCAAGGGCCGTGACCGCTGCGAGCGCGAGCACGGGCGGGATGAAGAGCAGCGCGCGCGCGGTCGGCGTGACGCCCAGCGCCAGCATCATGACCAGCAGCACCGCGAAGCCGATGAGGAAGTCGACGAACGCCCCCAGGATCGGCGCCACCGGCATGACCAGCCGTGGGAAGTACACCTTGGTGACGAGATTGGTATTGGCCACCAGGCTGTTGCCGGCGCCGTTCAGCGCGCTGGAGAAGTAGGTCCATGGGACCAGACCGCTGAGGGCGAACACCGAATAGGGAATCCCGTCCGACGGAATCCGCGCGAAGCGGCCGAACACGACCGTGAACACCACGGTCGCGAGCACCGGCTGCAGGATCGCCCAGCTCGCGCCAAGAACGGTCTGGGCGTAGCGGACCTTGATGTCGCGCCATACCAGGAACAGCATCAGGCCGCGATATGACCACAGCTCCGCCAGATCGATGCGCGGCCAGCGGCGCTCCGGCCCGATGATGACGGAAGCGGGCCGGGGCGATCGCGCCCCGTCCGGCGCTGCCGCCGAGGGCCCGCGCGTGGATTGTTCCAGCCCCGCGGCGTGGCGCCCCGTCAGATCCTCGGACATGCCGATGCCAGCGCTCACGTCACCGCGCCCCCGTACACCGGATCACCGCCGGAATCGTCCGCAGCAGCACCCCCAGGTCGAGCCGCAGCGACCATCGGTCGATGTACTCGAGGTCGAGCCGGATCCACTCGTCGAACGGGAGATCGCTCCGTCCGCTGATCTGCCACAGGCCGGTCATGCCGGGCGTGACGCTGAAGCGCCGCATCAGCGCCGCCTCGGTGAACCGGTGCACGTCGCGCACCGCGAGCGGCCGCGGCCCGACCAGCGACATGTCACCGCGCAGCACGTTCAGCAGCTGCGGCAGCTCGTCGAGCGATGTGCGACGGAGAAATCGGCCGATCCGGGTGACGCGCGGATCGTCGGTGATCTTGAAGACCGGCCCCGCGGCCTCGTTGCGTGCCTCCAATTCGCCTTGCCGCGCCTCGGCGTCCGCAACCATCGTGCGCAGCTTGTACATCCGGAAGGGTCGCTTCCTCAAGCCGTACCGGGGCTGCGCGAACAGGACCGGTCCCGGGCTGGTCAGCTTGATCAGCGCGGCGAGCACCAGGAACAGCGGCGCCAACACGATCAGGCCGAGCACCGCGCCCAGCAGATCGACGATGCGCTTGACGATCAGGCGGTGATCGTCGGCCGCCACCGGCAGCGCGACGACCGAGCCTCGGCCCGCCGCCGCCTCGAACCGCGGCTCCCGCAACGGATGATCGAAGACGTCGGCCAGATAGGTCGCCGGGACGCCGACGCGGCTGCAGGTGCGGATCGCGGCCTGCACCTCGGCATAGCGCGATCGCACCGGCAGGGCGATCAGCACCTGGTCCACCGCGCGCCGCATCAGGATGGTCTCGAGCTGGTCGACCGATCCCAGCGTCCGCACCCGGATTTCCTCGGCGCAGGCGTGCTCGTGGGTATCGACGAAGCCGACCACGTGCGCCCGCCGCTCGGTGTCGGCGCACAGCTCGCGGTAGATCTTCGCCGCCCGGGGGCCGGTGCCGACGATCACGATCTCCTCCGGCGCACTGACCCACGACGCGAGCACCATGCGAGCCAGCGAACGGTGCAGCAGCATCACGCCGGCGACGCCCAGCCAGAAGCAGACGATGGCGCCGAATCCGAAGGCGTCGGTCTCGCTGATGACCGGGAACACCACGGCCACGAGACTGCCGATGCTCGCGACCGCGATCACGCGATAGGTCTCGTCCTGCCGCGTGACTACCACGCGCCGGTCGTACAATCCCATCCCGATGCAGAGAAACCGCCAGGCGAGGGCGAACGCCACGATCAGGAGGAAGTTCTTGATCGTGAGCCGCGCACCGAGAAAGTCGTTGAGCCCGTGCGGCATGCGCTCGACGTTCGTGACCAGGAAGGCGGCGAGCAGGACCCCCGCGCCGGCGGCGGTGTCCACGTCGCGCACAACCCGACTGAGCAGCCGTCCAAACGGCTCGTTGCCGATCAGCGCGGGGAGGGATGCACCCCATGTTCGCCACCGCAGCCCCTTCGGCGGCGCGTCGGCCGCGGCAGGAGCCTGCATTCCCCCGCCCGACAACGGCGGAGAATGTGCGCGATCGGCGAGCACGGAGGCGTCCATGGTGCGTGGACCTGCTCTCTCGGGTTGAAGGGTTTACTTGGCCGCGGCCGCGACGTACTGGCTGTAGTCGCAGTAGCGGTAGGTCGCGTCGTAGATCGCATCCCTGCGGAAGTCGATGTCGTTCAGCAGCACGCCCACGAGCGGCGCGTTGACGTGCCGGAGCTGGTCGATTGCGTACGCAAGCGCCGCGGACTCCGTTACGCCGACCCGCGCCACCATCACGACGCCGTCGGCCTGCATGCCGAGCAGCGCGGCGTCGGCGATCACGTTGACCGGCGGCGCGTCCAGGATCACCGCGTCGTATGCGTCGCGACAACCTTCGATGAATGTCCGCATCGTCTCCGAATCCAGCAGGCCGGAAGCTCCCGTACCGCTGGCGCCCGCCGTCACTACGTCGAGCGTGCGTGCGTCGCCCACGTCCACGGTGCGGCGAACCGAGCCGACCGACAGCTCGTTCTGCAGCGCATCCGCCAGCCCGTTGGCGCGCGGCAGGTCGAAAATGCGGTGGACGACCCCGCGTGGCAGATCCGCATCCACCAGGAGCGCCTTGACGCCGCGGCGCGCAAGCGTCAGCGCCAGGTTCACCGCGCTCGTCGTCTTGCCTTCGCCCGGGAGCGCGCTGGTGAACACGATGCAGCGGATGCGTCCGCCCTCGCTCGTGTGGACGATGTTGGTCTGCAGGACGCTGTACGCCTCGGCAATCGCGCTCGCGTGCGGCGAGCCGCTGGCGTTCTCGGCCGCGGACGCGGCGCCGCCGGTGTGGGGCCGGGAGTTCGACGAGCCGGACCGCCGCCGCCGAACCGGAAGCAGGACGGTGTGCGCATGCCCGCGCGCGCGCGCCTGCCGGGCCTTCGGATCGGTCACCAGCGCGATCAGCCGCTGGCGCCGGGTATCGATCCGCGGAATCAGCCCGACCACCGGCAGCCCGGTGAGCAGCTGTACGTCGGCGCGCGAATGGACCGAGGTGTCGAGGAAGGCGCGCAGGAACGCGGCGGCGGCCCCGAGCAGCAGCCCGAGCATCACGGCGGCCGCGAGGTAGACCGGCCGGCGAGGCGTCGCGGGGTGCGAGGGAACCACCGCCGAGTCCACCACGCGGATGCTCGCGTCCTGCACCGCACCCGCGATCTCCGCTTCCTTGAGCCGCGTCTGCAGCAGCGTCGCCATCTGCTCCAGCACCTTCGGCTGCCGGTCGAGCCGCGCGTACTGGACCTGCTTCTGCGGCAGTGTCGCCAATTGCCGGCTGAATCCCCGCAGCGTGCTGTCGATCGCGGCGATCTGGCTGGTGAGCCCCTGGAGGTAGGTCACCGCGGTGTTGCCCACCTGATCCTCGAGCTGATGGATGCGGGTGGTCAGCGCCTGCACGTCGGGATCGGCCTCCGTGCGGCGGACCAGCAGTTCGTTCCGCTCGTTCTCGAGCTGCGCCAGCGTGCTCGACACGTCCAGCGTCGTCCGGCTCTTCAGCAGCGTGGGGAACGCCATCAGTCGGCGGTAGGGCGACGGCGCATCGGCCGGCCGCGCCGAGTCGGCGGCGGCCTTCGCCTGAGCCACGAGTTCGGCCAGCGCCTGCCGCTCCGCATCCAGCGAGCCGCGCTCCGCCTGCAGCGAGACGAGGCGACTGACCTGACTGTTCGCGTCGGTCTCGGGGCTCACCACGCCCTCCACCTCGCGGAAGCGCTGGAGCTTGTCCTCGGCCGTCGTGAGCTGGCCGTTCACCGTATCGAGCTGCTCGCGCAGGAAGCTCACCATGCTGCGGGTATCGCTGTGCTGCAGACCCTGGCGGCGGGCCATGAACGCGCCGACGATCGCGTTCGGCACCCGCCACGCCAGATCCGGATCGGCCGATCGGTAGCCGACGGTCACGATCTGCGATTCGCGGCCGGCACGGTCCACCGTCGTGGCCTGCTGCAGCGCACCGGCGGCATCATCGGCCTTCAGGACCTGAAAGGCGATCCGCGGAAACGCGCGCGCCGCCGGAGTCATGACCAGGGTAATGCCTCGGAAGACGGCGGGCTGTCCTGCCCGCAGTCGGCCCAACGAGTCTCCCGCCCCGTCGGTCAGGGCGAAGCTGCTGTCGGCCTCCCGTTGCATGACGTAATCGGCCGGCGGCGCGTCGGCGGCCACGCTGACAGTGCTGAAGAGCGCTGCTCGCGCCACCCGGCTCGGCTCGACCATGGCGACCCGCATGTTCAGCTGCTCGACCGTCGCCAGTGCCAGTGAGCGACTCCGCAGCTCGTCCATCTCCGTCTCGGTGGCCGGGTCAACCGCCAGCATCACCTCCGGGAGGTTGGGCGTCTTGGTGTCGATCCTGAGCGACGTCGACCCGGCGTACTGCGGTGTCGTGATGGCGAGCAGCCCGAATGCCGCGCCGATCGCCGCGAGCACGCACGCGGCGATGATCCAGCGGCTGTACCGCAGGACCCACCAGATGTCGTGCATGCGCAATTCCGGCTCCCCGCGGCCGCTCTGGACCTCGGCGGCGCGGATCGGATACTGCTCGCTGGCGGCGGGAACCTGGCTCGGTCTCATGCTCAATGGCGCGTTGCGGCAATGATGATGGTCGTGGTCGCCGACACCGCGGCGCCGACGATCCAGGGATTGCGGCTGACCCAGCTCCGCTGCGGCACGTACAGCTTGTCACCCGAGCGGATCGGTGCATCGCCGATCCGCGTGTCCTGCAGCAGCCCGACGTTGAGCCGCTTGCCGTCGCGGAGCAGGTCGACTCGGTCCTTCTTGCCGTCGGAGCTCACGCCGCCGGCCTGGGTCAGGGCGTCGGCCACGGTCATCGTCGGATCCACCAGGTAGAGACCCGGCTTCTGCACCGATCCGCTGACGTTCACCCGGCGCAGCGGCACCACTTCGATCGAGGGGTTCCGCAGGTACGTGGCGTACTCCGACATGAGCATCGCCGTGAGGTCCGGCACCGAGTGTCGCACGACCGAAATTGCGCCCAGCTTCGGCAGCGTGGCGACCCCGTTCTCGTTCACCGGGAAGTCGCCGCTCAGGTCGGGCTCGCGCCAGATGCGGAGCCGCACCGCGTCGCCCGGCTGCAACGCATCGCCCGGACCCACCGCCGGGGCGGCGCTGTCGACGACGGCACCCTGGGCGGCGGCGGCGGCGGGGAGCGCCAGGATAATGGCGATGGCGAGGGTCGCCGGGAGGCCTGTCAGAGACGGCATGTGAGCCCGCTTGGGTCCGGGACGCGCAACGCTGTGGTCGGGGCCGACCCCCGCAACCCCGCGCTGCTGTCGAGAGAAGATGGTGCGTGATGCACAGCGGCGAGTCGGACAGGAGGGAAGCCACCCATCATGACGCCACATGCAGAGCGAGCCGCGTTGGGCCGAACCCAATATCCGGGAGCGGTACGCGAAGCGCAACACGAACCGAGCCGCGAAGCTGACGCGTCCATGGGTGCCCATTGCTGTCAGGTGTTGGAAGGGCCGGCGCGGCCGGTTGGGCGAAACCCGTACCAGCCCGGTCGGCAGCGCACCAGCCCGCACGGGCCGGCCCGCGGGATCGCGGCCGCCCAGGCACCAGCACCCCGATACAGTTGCCGCCCTGTGGCTTGCGCCGGATCGTCGAGCCGCGCGCGACTGGTCCTGCAGCGTACCACGCGGCGGCGCATCCCGGCGTTGAGGGGCGGTCGTATCGTTCGGCTGTGGGGTAAGCGCCACAAGTTTTGCCTCGCATACCGTCTTCGCGCGGCAGTTTGGGCAGCCATGGAACCGCCGTGGCGTGTCCGCCGAACCCTTGTCCCAGCACTCTATCGGGTGCGGCTGCGTGGAGCTGAAACCATCGGCGACTCAGGCCGGGTCGGCCGCCGCCCGAACCAGATTCCACGCCAGCTCCACGTGGGTCCGCTCCGTCGCCAGCTGCCCAACCGCGAGCCGCAGGGTGAACCGCCCGCCGAGCACGGTGCCGCTGAGGAAGACGCGGCCATCGGCGTTGACCGCGTCCAGCAGCGCGCGATTCCGCGGGTCGGCGTCCTCGTCGCGGCCCGCCTCCGCCCGCAATCGGAAGCACACCAGCCCGAACGGCGACGGCGCCGGCACCTCGAAGCGGCCGTCCGCCTCGACCGACGCGCGGAACTCCGCGGCGAGCGCGATGTGCTTTCGCAGGAGCGCCCGCAGTCCGTCCACGCCGTAGCTCCGGATCACCCACCACAGTTTGAGCGCGCGGAACCGCCGGCCGAGCTGGATGCCCCAGTCGCGGAAGTTGGCCACATCGGCGTCGTGCCTGGTGCGCAGGTAGGCCGGATCGGCGCTGAAGGTGGCGAGGAGCGCTGGCACGTCGCGGACGAAGTACGCGCTGCAGTCGAAGTTGGTGAACAGCCACTTGTGCGGATTGACGACCAGGCTATCAGCGCCGGCCACGCCCTCGAGGATCCAGCGCCGCTCCGGCAGGATCGCCGCCGACCCGGCGTACGCGGCGTCCACGTGCAGCCACGCGCCATGCTTCGCGGCGAGCGGCGCGATCTCCGCGAGCGGATCCACCGCCGTGGACGAGGTCGTGCCGACCGTCGCGACGATGCATGCCGGTCGCCGGCCGGCGGCGGTGTCCGCCGTGAGCATCCCGTGCAGCGCGTCGGGCCGGAGCGCGAACGCCGCGTCGGTCGGCACCAGCCGGAGCGCATCGCTCGCGAACCCGGCGAGCTTCACCGCCTTGTCCACCGACGAGTGCCGCTCCTCCGACGCGTACACCACCGCGCCGTCCCCGCCGCCGGCTCGCTCCCGCGCGCTGAGCAGCGCCACCAGCGTCGCGGTGGACGCGGTGTCCTGGATGACGCCGGTGAATGCGCTCGGCAGCTCCAGCATCGTGCCGAGCCAGCGCATGACCACCTGCTCCAGTTCGGTGGCCGCCGGCGACGTCTGCCACGACATGCACTGCGCGCCTAACGTCGCCGTAATCATCTCGGCGAGGATGGACGGCGGGCTGTGGTTGGCCGGGAAGTAGCCGAACCAGCCGGGATGATTCCAGTGCGTCATACCGGGCATGATGATCCGCTGGAAGTCGGCGAACAGCCGTTCGAACGACTCGCCCGCGAGCGGCGGATCGGCCGGCAGCTCGCGCCGGACATCGCCTGGCGCCGCGCTCGGCGTCACCCGCAGCGTCGCGACATCGCCCAGGTAGTCGGCCATCCAGTCCACCAGATGGTGGGCGTGGGCCCGGAATTGTTCGGGGGTCATGCCGCGAAAGCTAAACCCGCATAACTTGCCTCCCGGAACCGCCCGCAGCAGCACGCACGGCCGGGGCAAACCCGCCCGCACTTCGGTGTAACTACGGCAATGGAGGAGCGTCCATGCCGCTCGCCTTCGATCCTGACGAGGCGGCTCGCCATCTCAGCGCGCGCGATCCGGTGCTCCGGCGCCTGATCGTGCGCTGCGGACCGTGTACCTATCGTCCGCGCGCCACCGGTAGCGTCTTCGCGGCGCTCGCCGAGTCGATCGTCTACCAGCAGCTGTCGGGCAAGGCCGCGGCGACGATCTTCGCCCGCACCCGCGCCCTCTTCGCCCCGAAGCGCTTCCCGGCGCCGGCCGACCTCCTGGCGACGCCGGTCGCGCGGCTCCGAAGCGCCGGGCTCTCGGCGGCGAAGGCCGCCGCACTGCTCGATCTGGCGCGGCTCACCCTCGACGGTACCGTCCCGCCGCTCGCCCGCGTTCGCCGGCTGCCGGACGACGAGCTGGTCGAGCGGCTCACTCGGGTGCGCGGGATCGGCCGCTGGACCGTCGAAATGCTGCTGATCTTCCGGCTCGGCCGGCCCGACGTGCTGCCGGTCGCGGATCTCGGAGTGCGCAAGGGTTTCGCGACGCTGTACCGCCGGCCCGACCTGCCGACGGCTGACGAGCTCACCGCGCATGCCGAGCGGTGGCGGCCGTACCGGACGTTAGGCAGCTGGTACATGTGGCGTGCGCTCGATCCCGGCATGGCGCCGGCGCGCCGGAACCGGAAGACGACCACCAGGCGGCCCCGCGCGGCGAGCGCGGGGCGCGGGAGGGTGTAATGCCGGACGAATGGATGAACCTGCCGCCGGCGACCGTAGCGGCGGCGCAGGCGGCGGCGCACGAAGCGGGGACCCCGCTGACCGACGACGTCGCGCGGCGCGTGGCGCAGGCGGTGGTGGCGGCGGAGCGCGTGCGGCTGGTGTCGCTGCTCCGCCTGACGCTCGACGCCGCGCTCAAGCGGCTGGTACGGCCGGAGGGTGCCGCCGCGCCGGTGAGCGCGGTGGCCGCCGCCCCGCCCGTGCAGCCGGTGCGCCACTACGAGCTGGCTCCGGAGACCCCGGATCTCGCCGCGCTGGTGCGTCAGCGGCTGGGCGACGACGTGGGCGGCGAGCCGGTACCACGCGAGGCCGGCGCGCAAGGTGACCGTCGCGCCGACGCGCAGGAGCCGCTGTTCGAGCGCCGGAACGCGAATCGCCGCCGGGAGGACTCCGGCGGCGATCAGGACGACCGGCCCATCTTCGGCCGGCGGCGGGGGCGCTAGGGCGCCCGGCTCCCGGTCAGCGGAGCTGACCCCACGCGTGGTTCTTGAGCGGCTTGACCCGCGATGTGCCGAGAATCGCCCGCTGCAGCGCGCAGGCGGAGTAGTCCACCACCGAGTTACCGGTGATCGTCGTGAGGCTCAGGTCGGCGTTGCCCGCGAGGAGACCGCCGTAGATGTGCCCGCCGGTGCCCTGGCTCGACGCGGTACCGCTCACGATCACCGGGCCGTAGAACTCGAATCCGCCGTCCACGGTGAAGTCGCCGTTGACCAGCAGGATGCCCTGCCCGGTGCCGCCGGTGAGGTGCAGATCGCCCGAGGAGTAGATGATCGGGAAGTAGTTGAAGCACGCGCTGGTGGGCAACGCCGTCGGCCCCCCCCAGTTCGTGAGGTCGGTGCGCCGGCAGGTCTGCGTGGTGGACGGCGGGACCGGCGCGTCGTACGTCGGACCGATGCTGTTGTAGGTGCCTCCCGGCAGCGTCTTGTCGGCCATGGCGGCGAGGTCGGTGAACGACAAATCGCCGAACTGAGTAAACGTCTTCGTGGTGACGGTCGTGTCCACCAGGATCTTCGGACTCCCGGTGATGCACGTAGCGCCGCTGCACGCGCCCGAGGTCCGGATCTGGTTGGCCGAATCGGCGTGGCTGGTGGAGTCGCGGATGCCCGCCACCCCCGCGCCGGCGGCGTTGCAGACGCCGCCCCAGTTCGCCGGCACCAGATCCGACCCGTTGATCTGCGATGAGCCGCTGATCTTGATCGAGCCGCGTACCGTGATCGCGCCCTTCACATCCACCGACGCCGGGCTCTTCCGTACCAGTGTGGCGAGCAGACGGCTCGACTGCACCGTCCCGCCGATGGTCTGGGTCCCGAGCGACTGCACCCGGAACAGCGTGCCGCTGAGCCGCGTCACCGTCGGCGTGTACGACTGACCCGTCGCGAGCGCGCCGCCGGCGAGGGTCATCGAGTTCTGCACGGTGAGCGTGTCCACCGAGAATGGATCCCAGTTGGCGATCGCCTGATCGAGGCCCGCGTCGGCGGCCTGGAACGCCGCGGCCGCGTATGCCCCGCTGCGACTCATCCGCACGTGCGCGAAGGCGGCGAAGAACGTCCCCGCCACCAGCGCCGCGATGATCACCATCGCGAACACGGCGACGGCGAGCGCCATGCCCCGCTCGTTCCGCACCAGCGACCCACCCGACTTCGCGCACCCGCGCATACCGTCTCCCGAGTTAGTGGCGTGGCGCATTGCGCAGCGCCACCGACGTGGTGAGCGTGTCCCGCACGATGCCAAGCGCCCCGTTGCCGTTGTTCACCCGGACTTGCCGGTCGGTGATGCCGATCAGCGTGACGTCGACGCGGCGTACGGCCGCTCGGTTGGCCGTCACGGTGGCGCTCGAGTCGCGGAAGACCAGCGCAAAGCCGCTGTCGGCGAGCAGCGGGCCGAGTACCGGTGTCAGCGCCTGACCGGCCGGGTACAGACTCTGGGCCATGAGCCACGACTGCCCATTCTGGGTGCCGAGCCGCAGCAGCATCGGCTCGAACTTGCGGAATGGCGCGCCCGGCCGGATGATGGCGCCGGCGTTGATGGCCGCCGTACCGGCAGCATTCAACGCGAGCGGGTACGTCTTGGCCGGAATCGCCGTGGCGCCCGGGCACGTCGTCGCCGCGCCGGCGGCCCCGTTGATGATGCCCTTCACCCACTGGTCGTCCGACGCGATGGTGGAATCGGTATCCACGAAAATTGCCACGCTGTCGTTCTGTGCAAGCGCACCCGAGCCGCTGTAGAGCACGCCGAGGTTCTGGGCGCTGAGCGCGGTCGCGACCGTCAGCGTCCAGCTGGCGCCCCCTCCGCCGTTCGCGACGACGTTGCATGCGATCCCGACGCCCCGCCACGCGCGGTAGCGGATTGAATCCGGGCCGATCGCCAGCAGGTCGGGATCGACCTGCGCCGAGTCGACGCCGACCTGCCGCAGCTCCTCCGGCACCAGCATGACGCCGGTCCGAGTGGTGGCATAGGTGCCGAGCGTTTCGGTCTGGGTCCGGGCGAGGCGCTGCTGCCGCGTAAGGACCGCGTAGATCGTCCCGCTCACCAGCACCAGGATGACGATGGCGATCAGCAGCTCGATCAGCGTAAAGCCGCGAGTACGTGCGCTCATGAGCAGCTCACCACCGTGCGGAGGGTGTCGGCGCGGGCGCCGCGCGTGGTTGTGCGCCGCACGATGACCTGAAGCGTCCGGACGTTGCCGGCCCCCACGTCCCAGGTCTCCACCACTCCGTCGCTGTTGGTCTTCGTGCCGTTGGCCAGAGCGGTGCACCGCGGGCTCGTGCTGTTGGCGGTGATGCGGAGCAGCTCGAACCGCCGATTCGCGTACTGCGTCGCTTCAGTCCGGCGGGCACCCTGCCCGATCATCCGGTTCACCGTGCCGCTGCTGCCGGCCAGCGCCAGCACGCCGATGCTCAGGATGACCACGGCGACCAGCACCTCGATCAACGTGAATCCCTGCTCGCGTCGCGCGCTCACTTGACCACCATCCCGAAGCCGCTGATGACCATGGAGTCCTTCACGCTGCCGTGGGTGAGGAAGATCTTGGTCGCGCCCGCGCCGTTCGTGGAAAAGCCGCGCCCGTCAACCACGAGGTCGGACGACCCGGAGCTCGCGACGGTGACACCGTACTGGGTCGTGAGGTTGACCGGAGGCACGATCGTGTCGCACGTTCCGGCGCCCGACAGCCTCGGCGCCGCCGTCACCACCGCGGTCGCGCCGGTGAAATGCAGGGTCGCCGTGCGGCCGGTTTCCATGGCGGCCGACCGGGCCCGCGAGTACATGGTGAGGACGACGGTGCGCGCGCTCCGCACGTTGTTCTTCATCATGGCGTTCGTGAGTCGGGGGAAGCCGATCAGGCAGAGGAGCCCTATCACGACCACCGCCACCAGCGTCTCGATCAGCGTGAAGCCGCGGCGCTGCCGCATGGACTGCGCTCCGTCGGTGAGTGTGATGAAGTTGGACGCGGGGGGATGAGCAGGGCGTATGCCGCTCGAGGCGCACGGCATGGATGGACGCATGAACTCTCAGTCGGCCAACTACTTACACACGCAGATGCGGCTGCCGGCAGTCGCCTGAGCTGCAGCGATTAGCGCAGCTTGTTGCAGCACCGGGTGCAACTTGTTGGCAGGAGGAATCGCCGGCGGAGCCGCGGTGCGGGAGGAAGAAGAGCGAGCGGGCGGCACCGAATGGCGCCGCCCGCGGCCAGCTCCCGAGGAGGGACTCGAACCCCCGACCCGGTGATTAACAGTCACCTGCTCTACCAACTGAGCTACTCGGGAAGGTGCTACCGGGCCGAAAAAATAGCGGCGCAGCGCGGGGCTGGCAACCGGCGCCGATCTCCCGGCGAAACGGCTACGGCACCGGCGTCGTGACAGGCACCCCATGCGCGCGGAGGATGGCGAGCGCTTCGCTCCCGTCCAGCGTCTCTCGCTCGCGGAGTGCCGCCGCCAGCGCCTCGAGCCCCGCCCGGTGCTCGCTGAGCGCCAGCCGAACCCTCGCGTACAGCGCCTCCACCAGCTCGCGGACATCGCGATCCATACCGGCGTGCAGCTCCCCGCTGACGCTCCCCGACGGGGCCCGCTCGTCGAAGGCCACGAGTCCGGTTGCGGCGCCCATCCCAAGCTTGTAGACCATCTCCCTCGCCACCCGCGTCGTCTGCTGCAGGTCTCCCTTGGCGCCGCTGGTGATCGCGTCCGGTCCGAACACGATCTCCTCCGCCGCGCGCCCGCCGAGGCCTTTGCAGATCTGCCCCTCGAGATAACGGCGCGAGTGCATCGCCTGCTCCGCCGGCGAGAAGTGCGCGACGCCCATCGCCTGACCCCGGGGCTGAATCGTCACCTTGTGCAGCCCGTCCTCGGCGTGGAAGAGCAGTCCGGCGACCGCATGCCCCGCCTCGTGCACCGCCACCGTGCGCCACTCCTGCTCCGTCGCCCGGAATCCGGTTCGCTCCTTTCCCAGCAGGATCCGATCGCGCGCCAGCTCGATGTGCCGCCACGTCACCGTCGTCGCCTGCTCCCGCACCGCGGCGATCGCGGCCTCGTTGATGAGGTTCGCCAGGTCGGCGCCGCTCGACTGCGGCATCAGTCGCGCGAGCCGCGCCAGATCCACGTCGTTCGACAGCGGCACACCGCGCAGTGCGACGTGCAGCCGGAGGATTGCCTCGCGCTCGAGCGCGGTGGGCAGCGCGACCGCGACAGCGCGGTCGAATCGGCCTGGCCGAGTGAGCGCCGGATCGAGATCCTCCGCGCGGTTGGTCGCGCCGATGACGAGTACGTGCTCCCGGGGTGAGAAGCCGTCCATCTCGACCAGCAGCTGATTGAGCGTGCGGTCGTCCTCGTTATGGCTGCGGTTGCGCCCGCGCCGGCCGCCGAGCGCGTCCAGCTCGTCGATGAAGATGACGCCGCCGCGGCGTCGCGCCCGCCGGAACAGACTCTTGACCCGCGCCGCTCCGAGCCCGACGAGGAAGCCGGTGACCTCGCCGCCCGAGATGGCGTAGAACGGCACCCCCGCCTCCCCCGCAATTGCCCGCGCCATGAGGGTCTTGCCCGTCCCCGGCGGTCCGAACATCAGCACACCGCGCGGCGTGCGCGCGCCGACCGCCGCGAACGCTTGCGGCCGCTGCACGAACTCCACCAACTCGCGGAGCTCGGCGACGGTGCCTTCATACCCCGCGACGTCGCCGAAGGTGCTGCGTGACCGTCCCGCCACACCCAGCGCGTCGACATCGCCGGCGGGTCCGCCGCCCAGCTGCCGGTAGCCGATTCCGCCGATCACCGCGATGGCCAGAATCGCCAGCGCGATGTTGCGCCACAGTGCATCACGCGGTGCTGAGGACGGCGTGAGCGTGACCGGCGTTCCCGTTCGCTCCGCGCGCGTCAGCAGCGGGGTGACTTCGGTCGTCGGATAGCGGACGGTGAACCGGGTGCCTGCGGCCATGCCGAGCGCGGGCCCCTTCCACGTCCCGTGAATTTCCTCGCCCGGCACGATATCCAGCGAGTCCACGGTACCGCGATCGAGTTGGGTGAGAAAAGCGGAGTAGGCGACTACCGGAGGCGGCGCGGGCTGCACCCGCCACCACGCCACTCCGATGCCGACGACGAGCAGCGCAATGGCGAGCAGCGGGACGAGCCAAGCGGCTGTCGTGCCGCGCCAGCGCGCCCAGACACCGCGGGCAGGCAGCCCCATGGCGTTGCCTCTTGAAGCGGCGTTGGGAAGTAAACCGACCGGCGCCGCTCACACTTCGCGGCGCCGGTCACCCTGCGGGACGCGGCGCTTAGACGACTGGCCGTCCCCGCACGAAATGCACGATTGCAGCGATGATCGCCAGCACGATCAAAATATGGATCAGGCCGCCGGCGACGTGGAAAACGGCAAAACCGAGTATCCAAAGAATAAAGAGGATGACCGCGATGGTGATAAACATGCCCGATTCCCCCAAGCGAACGTGGTTCGTGATTGCCGGAGCCTGCGATCACACGCTAGGTGCGGCCCGGAACCGGCGCGGTGACCGGTCTTACGCGGGCCGGCCCTCACGTGACCGGCGTCACCCGGTCTCGCCGTATCTTCCTTCAACCTCGCACCGGAGTACCAGATGTCCGCCCTCGCCTCCAGCACACCTACCGATGGTACGCCGCAGCGGGCCGTGGAAGCTGCCTGCTACACGCAGGCCGGGTGGATCACCGGCCGATTTCACCTCCCGACGAGCCAGGCATTCAGTGACTTCCTGCTGCAGAGCGGCGCCTTCCTGCCGCTCACCGATGCAGCACTGCCGGACGACGATGCGGTGCTGCCGTTCTTCGCCCTCGGCCGCGATGGGCTCCGGGCGGTCGCGCCGGACCCGGGGGGCGCGGGCATCGAAAGCACCGGGACCAGGTTCACGTCGCCGTGGAGCGTGACCTGCCTCCTGGGCGACAGTGTGGTCGAAGGCCAGATCGATTTCCTCACCAACCAGCGGCTCTCCGACTTCCTGCGTGCCGCGCGCGGGTTCATCCTGGTGCGCGAGGCGAGCTGGCAGACACTGCCGCACGTTGGAAACCCGCGGTCGGAGTCGCGGCATTTTCCGGTGTTGCTGGTCAACGTGGCGCAACTGGTCGGGATCGCCGATGCGGAAGTGCAGCGGGGCCATGGTCACCCCGGCCGGCTCGCGCCACCCAGCGAAACGGAAGCAGGTTAGCGCAGTAACAGGACTGCACCATCAGAGCAAACCGGCAGCGTCAGGTGACGCCGGGCACGGACCGGAATGACCCCCCGTGGCCAAGTTGTCGCTTCGGTTCGCCGGTCCTAGAAGCCTTTCTCCATCAACGCCTTCCACATTGCGTGAGCGCTTGCTCGCAAACCTTTGCCGCAGGGTGAGCGTTCACTTCACACAGCGCGCTGGCCGCTTGGAGTCTTTGCGGTGCAAAGGCGTGCCAGCATGTAGAGTAAGTCATTATGGCAAAAGATGTTACATGTCTCCCCACTACCGCTTTGCCCGGCCGTTCGTAGCTTCTTCTTCGATGCCGCTCCATCCCATTGCAGGACATGGCGACGCCAGGCTCCGCTTGGCGCAGGCTCGGCGCGAGGGTCGGCTGCCGCAGGTGCTGCTCATCTCCGGCCCGACCGGTGTAGGCAAGCAGCGGCTGGCGCTGTGGCTGGGGCAGCTGGCGCTCTGCGAGCGGCCAGCCGACGAACCGTGTGGCGTGTGCCGGAGCTGCCATCTGGTCGAACGGCTGGCGCACCCGGACCTGCACTGGTTCGTGCCGATCCCTCGGCCCAAGGCGGCCGACAACGAGAAGCAGGCGGCCGAGGCGGCCGAGGCGCTGGCACTCGTGATGGCGGAGCGGCGGGAGCAGCCGCTGTACGCACCGCCGGACGGTATGGCGAGCCATTCGCTCGCGAGCGTGCGGTTGCTCCAGCAGCAGGCATCGCTCACGGCCGTGGAAGGCGGAGTGCGGGTGTTCATCATCGGCGACGCAGAGCGGCTCATTCCCCAGGAGTCGAGCCAGGAGGCGGCGAATGCGCTGCTGAAGCTGCTCGAGGAGCCGCCGGCGGGAGCGCTCTTCGTACTCACCGCGACCGACCCGCGGCGCCTGCTGTCCACCATCCGGTCCCGGGCAATCCCGCTCCGGCTCGGACGGCTGCCGGATGCCGAGGTCCGCGCGTTCCTCTCGGCGCGCGTGAAGCCGGCGCCCCTGGGCGCGGCGCTGGATGAACGGGTAACCGCGGCGGAAGGGGCGATCGGTCCCGCAGTCGGCGCATATGGGGGCGACAAGGCGCGGGACGCGGCCGCGGCGCTGATCGAGGCGGTTACGGCGGGCGCCACAGTGCGGCTGGAGCGGGCGCTCCGGCAGGGCGCCTTCGCGGCGCGCGGCGACTTCAGCGCGATGCTCGACGCGCTGGCCGAGACACTTGGCGATGCGGCGCGCGAAGCAAGCGGCCTGCCGAGCCGCCGGCCGATTCCCGAGGCGCTGCGCCGCCGGCGCGACGCTGGTGCGCTGCTCGCCGCGTTGGATCGGGTAGCGGAGGCGCGCGAGGCGGCAGCCGGAAACGTCAACCCGCAACTGCTCCTCGCGGTGCTGGGCGAGGAACTGGCGGAGGTGCTGTGAGCGACTCCGGGCCGCTGTCGCATCTCGACGAGCAGGGACGCGCGCGCATGGTGGACGTCGGCGGCAAAGCCGCCACCGCCCGCACCGCGGTCGCTGAGGGCGCCGTCCGCATGTCGCACGACGCGTACGAACGGGTCGCGGCGCAGGCGATCGCGAAGGGCGACGTGCTCGCGGTCGCCGAAGTCGCGGGTGTCATGGCGGCGAAGCGAACCGCGGAGCTGATTCCGCTCTGTCATCCGCTCGGGCTCGATGTGGTCACGGTCGAGGCGTCGCTCGACGCCGATCTGCCCGGCGTGCGGTTGCGGGCGACGGCGAGCCTGCTCGGCCGCACCGGCGTGGAGATGGAAGCGTTGACCGCTGTGGCCGTCGGGTGCCTGACGGTCTACGACATGGTGAAAGCAGTGGACAAGGAGATGGTGATCGAGGAAGTGCGACTGCTCAGCAAGACCGGGGGGTCCCGGGGAGACTGGCGCCGCGGCGTCCTCTGACGCACGGCACTTTCCTGATAGGAGGCTTGCGATGACGAGACCGACTCATACCGTGCGCGCCCGGGATCGACGGCGCACCGCAGTGCGCGGTGGTGGGCTCTTGGCCGGCGCCATCCTGGTGCTCGCGCTGGGCGGCTGGACGCGCCTGCGCTCGGGCGGTGCGACCGACGTCGCCTTCGGACGTCACGGCAGCGACGCCGCGCGTCAGCTCGACAATGTGAAGGGAGAAATGGCGATGGCGCGGCTGCAGCTGGAACGCGCCAACCGCATCGTGGATTACTCGACCCGCTATCAGATCCCGGCGGACCTCGCGGCGTCGATCTATGACATCGCGCTGAGCGAGGGCATTCCGCCTCAGATCGCATTCCGCCTGGTGCAGGTGGAGAGCAACTTCACCCGCACCGCCCGCAGCACCGCGGGAGCGATCGGCTACACGCAGGTGCAGCTCGCCACGGCGCGGTTCTACGAGCCCGACGCGGACGAGCAGCGCCTGATGGATCGCGACACCAACCTGCGGGTCGGCTTCCGGTTCCTCAAGAGCCTCATGCGGCAGTTCAACAACGACGCGGCGCTCGCGCTGCTGGCGTACAACCGCGGCCCCGGGCGCGTCACCGAGATCCTCGAAGCCGGCGGCAATCCGGCGAACGGCTACTCCGACTTGGTGCTCAAGGGTGCGCGGCCGGTCATTCCCCGCGGCTCGACGGAATAGCGGCACCGTCCAACGGCACCGCCGCACTATTGACGCACTACGGCCCCGGCGTCTCCTGACGCCGGGGCCGTTTATTTCACGCAGCGTGTGAACGCGATGTCAGGCGGGGATCCGCAGCGCCACGCCGGCGCGGATCTTGGAGTGGCCGGTCAGGCCGTTCGCCTCGGCGAGCGCGCTCACCGAAACGCCGTAGTGCCGTGCGACCGCGGTCAGCGTCTCTCCGCGACGGACCACGTGGGTGCGGGTGTGCGCGATCTTGCCGCCATCGCCGCCATCCGCGCCCTTGGCGTGCGCGTGCGAGCTGTCGCCGCCGCTCGCAAGGGTGCGCACCGGCTTTGACCTTGTCGCCAGCACTGCGCCGCTGCCGCCCTGCGGCGTCACCCGCAACCGCATGCCGGTCCGCAGCCGCGCGTGCCTGCTCAGGCGGTTCCAGCGCCGCAGTTGCGCACTGGTCACGTCGTAGCGATCGGCGATGGCGGCGAGCGTCTCGCCGCGGCGCACGCGGTGATATAGGGTCGGCGGGGGCTCGGCCATCTGACGCGCCACGACGGCCGAGGCGGCGCCGCCGGTCGGGATGACGATGTGTCGTCCGGCGCGCACGCGGCCGCTCCGCAGTCCCGGATTCGCCGCCAGGAGCGTGCGGTCGCTCACGTGGTAGTTCCGCGCGATGGACGTCGTCGTCTCGCTGCGGCCCGCGACGTGGGTGCGGAACGTCACCCGCTCCGACGCGGGCATTGCGGCGTACGCGGCAGCGGTCGGCGCGCCGCGCCCCGCGGGCAGCCGCACCACCGAGCGGGTGGCGGGGGGCGTCGCGAGCCGCAGGTACTGCGGGTTGAGATCACGGATAGCGGCAAGCGTCGTGTCCGCCAGGCGCGCGACGACGTCGAGGCCCGTCATGTCGGGAACGACGATCGAGTCGTACGCCTCCGGTTCGGCGGCGGCCGGCGGCGCGAAGCCGTACTTGGCCGGCTCCTTTGCGATCAGCGCGGCGGCGATCAGCTTGGGGACGTAATCGCGGGTTTCCTTGTGCAGCAGCTTGGTGTCGTAAAGGCGGAAGAAGCCGGCGTCAGTGTAGAGCGAGTCGCTGTCCTCGTCGTCATCATCGATGCGGTCGAGGCTCCGGCCGATCCGCCCGCCGCCGGCGTTGTATGCCGCCGCGGCGAGATAGACCGAGTTGAACTTCTTATAGAGGTCGCTCAGGTAGCGGGCCGCGGCGTCGGTGGCCTTGACCGGGTCGCGTCGCTCGTCCACCCAGCGGTCCACCCGGAGTCCGTAGAGTCGTCCGGTGCCCTTCATGAACTGCCACATGCCGACTGCGCGCGCCGTGCTGACCGCGTTGTTGGAGAAGCCGCTCTCGATCAGCGCGAGGTACACCAGATCCCCGGGCAGGCCTTCCTGCTGCAGCCGCTGGCGCACCATCGGCTCGTAGTGCGACATGCGCTCGAGCCAGATGCTCATCCGGTCGCGCGCGTGGGTCTGGAAGAAGTCCAGGAAGTACTGGACGCGGTCGTGACTGTTGTAGGTGGCGACGTCGATGTCCCAGGTCGCCGCGGTCCCGGTCAGCGCCTTCTCGCCGCCGGTGGACTCGTCGGTGGCATCGTCATCCGCGGCGCCCGGTGCGCGGGCGTCGGCGAGCTTCTGGAGCACGGCCTCGTCCGCGGCGCTGTCGGCCTCCTGGCTGTGCTCAGCGGCGAACACGTAGTCGATGCTGCTGTCGATGACGGGTGCGGGGGGAATCAGCACGTCCTGCCGGGGAGCTGCGCTGCTGGCCGATGCGCCGCCGGCGGGCGCCGCGGCCGCGGCACCGGACGGCGCGGGCGCCGGCGCCGGCCCCGCCGCCCGCGGGCGGCCGGCGCATCCGGCCGCGAGTCCGGCGAGGGCGAGCATCGAGAGCGAGTATCGAAGCATGGACCACTCGTGCGCCAGAGGTGAGAGCCGGAAGCAACGCGCCGCCGAAGGCCAGATCCATGCCATCGGGCCACGCAAGGCGTGGCGCACAGGACGGACTCGTGATGTATTGAAACGTGCCAACCTGCGGTCCTGGTCCGACGGCAAAGCGCCGAAGGGTTCGGCGAAACGCCGGGCTGGAACCGCTGCTCAGCGCATGAAGAGGCGGTTGCCCAGAATGCGGTTGGTGGCGTTCAGCACGGCGAGGGCGGCACCACGCGCCGTGTCGGCGTCGGTGAGATAGGAGCCGACCACGCGCTGGCCCGCCTCTTCACCGTGGGCCGCGAGCGAGACGATGACGACGGTCGCGTCGAAGGCACGCACCGCCTTGACGCCGAGCAGCTCGAACTGGACCCCGCCCTGCACCGCCTGCGTCAGCGCGTCTACGCACGCCTGCGCGGCGCAGCGCAGCTCGCCCGCCTGCGACGCGAGTCCTTCGCAGGTGCCGCTGAATTGCTCGGAGTCGCGCCAAGTGAGCCCGACGCGCGCGCGGCAGCGGCCGTTCGTGAGCCGCTCGAGCTGGAAGTCGGCGAAGCGCAGGCGATCATTCAACACGGGCGACAGGGCTCCATGGGTGATGGGAGATACGGTGCGAGGGCAGCCCCCGCAAGGTCACGCCGTCTCGAAGCCGACCTCGAGCTGCGGGGCGGATGCCTGCGGCCGCTCGATCAGATCCAGCTCGAGGCGGGCCCGGCCCTCCGCGTCGGCCGCGATGCCCACGACGGCGAGTCGCCCGTCGGCCAGCTCGAAGCGAAGCTGGCGGCGATCACCCCGCATCATTGCGTCGGCGATCTGCGCCCCCCGCAGGGTGCCCAGCGCGTCGGCGACGCGCCGCAGCTCCATGAACGACAGATGCGTCATCGAATATCCCCGATCATCCGAGATGCTCCTGGAGCAGGTCCCGCAGCCGCTCGTCGCTGATCCGGTCGGCCTGGGCGAAGAGCATCGCGCGCGAGAGACTCTTCAGCGGATACGGCGCCCAGAACGAGCGCCGCTCCGGTCCCGCCGCGCGGAACGACACGACCAGCTTCCACTCGGCCGCGCTGGCACACCGCTCCGCAGCGAGCGACACGTTCCAGGTCTGATTTCCCACCTCGAGTACGCGCCACGGCATCGCGCTCCTCCTAGGTGAGCAGTCCCGCCGCGCGCGCCTCCGCTGCGGTGTCGGTGCCGTGCAGCGGCGCGAGCTCGCGCCACGCCTGCCCCGCGCCGGCGAGTCGCGCACGCAGTGCGTCGAGCAGCCGCGGCGTCCCCCACGGCAGCGCCTGCCACACATCGGGAAGCGGCGCCGCTCCGCCGAGGAGGTATACGCCGCCGCCGTGAGTCGGGCCGACCACGAGATGCTCGTAGGCGAGCGCCGCATCGGCCTCGCGCAGCAGATCGGGCGTGAGGCCGACCGGCACGCCGTCGGGCGCCACGGCCAGCCAGGTGCGGCCTACCTCGACCGCGCGCGCCGCGACGCCAAGCCGCTGTCCCGCGTCGCCGGAGGCCTGGGCCCGCAGATCGGTCTCATCGCCAAGCCAGCGGCGCATCTCAGCCGCCCCCTCGGCCGGCGCGTACCAGATGGTGACCCGCCAGCCGGTCTCGGCGGCGGCCGCCACAGTTCGCGCGGCGAGCACGCGATAGAGCCGCAGCGCGTGCCGCGCGCCGACGTCGGCGACGAGCCGCGGCAGCACGCCCGGACGCGGCGCGTCGAGGAAGACGGCGATCGCGGGGGCGAGCACGCTGAGGGAGTGCTAGTCGTGCGCTTCGCGGGTGAGCGCCCGGAAGCGCGTCGCGAGGTCGCGGGTGACGGGTCCCGGCCCGCCCCCGCCGATCACGCGACCGTCCACCTGGCGGATGCCGACGATCTCGCTCGCGGTACCGGTGAAGAACGCCTCGTCGGCGGTGTAGACGTCGTAGCGGTTGAGCAGCTCCTCGCGGACGTCGCGGCCGGCCGCGTGGGCCAGCTCGATCACCACGTCACGCGTGACTCCCTTGAGGATGCCGGCACTCGGCGGCGGCGTGCGGACGATGCCGTTCTTGACGATGAAGAGATTCTGCCCCGACCCCTCGGCGACGTGACCGGCGGCGTCGAGCATCAGCACCTCGTCGGCGCCGGCCTCGATGCCTTCCATCTTGGCGAGGATGTGCGGCAGGTAATTGAGCGACTTCACCCGCGGTGAGAGCGACTCGCGCTGGGGAATCGGGGTGCCGGCGGTGACCACGCGGAGGCCGCGCTCGTACACCTCGGTGGGCCAGAGCCGGATGGCGTCGGCGATGATGATGACCGTGGGCCGGCCGCACTTGCGCGGATCGAGGCCGAGGTCGCCGACGCCGCGGGTAACGACGTGGCGAAGATAGGAGTCGTCGAGCCCGGAGCGGCGCACCAGCTCCTCGGTGACGCTCGCCATCTCCTTCTTCGGCATCGGCACGCGGAGTCCGATCGCCTGGGCCGAGTCGTAGAGGCGGTCGATGTGGGCCGCGAGCCGGAAGACGTGGCCGCCGTAGACGCGGATGCCCTCGAAGACGCCGTCACCGTAGAGCAGGCCGTGGTCGAACACCGAGACCACCGCCGATTCCTTGTCGCACCACTTGCCGTCGAGCCAGATCGTCGTCACGCCGGCCATCACTCCCATGGGGGTCACCTTGCGCAGGATTGGTCAATGTGCCATGGAACCCGGGACGACGGTAGGGCGCCCTCCATCGCCACTTCTAGCGCGGTACGCCGTCCGGCAGCTCCGCGGCGGCATAGGCCATGACGGCGAGCGTCGCGACGCAGCGGGCGACGTCGGCGGGGTCGAGCTTGTCGAGCGTATCGCCGTCGGAGTGGTGATACCAGAAGTAGCGGCTGCCGTCCACCATGAGTCCCGCACCGGGGATCCCCGAGGTCATGAGCGGCTCGATGTCGGCACCGCCGCCGCCGGTCGCGACCGAGTCGGCGCCGATGGACGCGAGCAGCCTGGCGATCTGACGCATGCGGGCGATGGCGGGCGCGGACGCGGTCGCGCTGAACCCGCGGGGCCGGAAAACGCCCTCGTCCGACTCGAGCGCCAGCACGTGCTTGCCCAGCGCGTCGGCGTGCGCGGCGGCATAGGCCAGTCCGCCGCGGCCGCCATTCTCCTCGTTGGTCCACAGCACGACGCGCACGGTGCGGCGCGGCCGGAGTCCGAGCACCTTCATCAGCCGCACCGCTTCCCACGCGGCGACGGCGCCGCCGCCGTCGTCCATGGCGCCCTGCCCCACATCCCACGAGTCGATGTGCCCGCCGAGGACGACGACCTCGTCCGGCTTCTCGCGGCCGACGATCTCGCCGACCGCGTTGCGTGACGGCGCGTCCGGGAGCATCCGCGCGCCCATTACCAGCCGCACCACGATGCGGCGGCCGCGGTCGCTCATCCGGTGCAGCATCATCGCATCCTCGACGCTGAGCGCGGCGGCGGGAATGCGCGGCGCGGCGCTGTCATACACCGTGACGCCGGTGTGGGGCGAGCGGATCGAGAACGACGCGATCGAGCGCACGAGGCAGGCGACGGCCCCGGCCTTTGCCGCGATGGACGGACCCTCGACGCGATAGCGCACGGTCTCGCCGTAGCTCACGAACGGCGCGTCGAACAGCACGATCTTGCCGCGCGCCTCCGCGCCGCGGCGCGCGAGCTCGTCGAACGTGCTCACGACCAGCACCGGCGCCGTCACGCCCCTGCCCGGCGTCCCCACGCTGTTGCCCAGTCCGAGCATCCGGAGCGGCATGGGTCGCGGCTCGATCAGGTCCGCCGACTCGGCGCCGCGGACCCAGTGCGGGACCATGGCCGGCTCACCGCGGACATTTTCCAGTCCGTCCCTCCGCATCTGCTCGAGCACCCAGTCGAGCGCGTGCTCGAGATTGGCGGAGCCGCTGAGCCGGTTGCCGAAGCCATCCACCAGGTCGCCGAGACGGCGATACGCCGCGCTATCGGCGGTGGCGGCACGGATCAGGCTGTCGGCGGCGGGGCGGAGCGCCTCGACGTCCTGAGCGCGGACCGACGGCGCGACGCCGATAATCATCGCGAGGGCGAGCGCGGGCGGCGGCAGGAGCGAGCGCATGTGCATGGCAGTCGGCTGAGGGCGAGAGGTCAAGGAAGCGGCCGCCGAGTCCGGCGGCCGCGACGAGGTAGGGGCGGTGGGGATCGAACCCACGACCGACGGATTAAAAGTCCGCTGCTCTGCCAGCTGAGCTACGCCCCCACTGACGCCCGAATATACCCACCACCGCAGCGGATGCAGCGGGGCGTCCGGCCGGGGCCGGTGCATGGTACTTTTCGTCACCTCACCCGGAGCAACGATGCGACATCGCTTCATCTTCATCGCCGCGCTCGCGGCGCTGCTGCCGACGGCCGCGGTCGCGCAGAGCGCGGACCGCTGGCAGATCACCTTGGATGACGATCGGATCCTGTGGGATCTGCGCCTGCTGAAGCTGGACGGCGGCACGCTCGACGTCCGCCTCTCCGACAGCACGGTGCGCGTTCCGCTCGCGCGGGTGAAGGAGCTTCGGCTGCTGCAGAAGTCCACCGTGGAGCTCACCGAGGGCGCAGCCGGCGGGGCGATGAACGCGCTGACCGGCGCCGACGACGAGATCCACGACTTCACGCCGCTCTCTCCCGACGAGCGGGTGGAGGCGGTGCAGAAGATTCTGCGACAGCATGCCGCGCCGGCCGCGCCCTAGCGACGCCGACCGGCGTCGATCTATGCTCCCCGCGCTCGCGGAACTCGACAACCGGCTGATCGAGGAGGCGTGTGGTTAGAGCGATCCTGGTGACCGGCACCGATACCTCCGTCGGCAAGACCTGGGTGGCCGCGGCGCTCGCACGCGCGCTGACGGCGGCGGGACTGCGGGTGCTCGCGGTCAAGCCGGTGGAGACGGGGTGCGCGGACGCAACTGGCGGGAGCGAGGACGGCCTGCTCCTCGCCGGCGCGACCGGCCAGCACGAGCCCGCGCGCGCGCTGCGCCGCTTCCGCGCAGCGGTCGCGCCGGCGCAGGCGCTGGAGCGCGAGGGCGGCTCGCTCGACTTCGACGAGCTGGTGCTGGAGCTGGAGCGCTACGAGGCGGCGGCCGACGTGCTGATCATCGAAGGCGTGGGCGGGCTGCTGACGCCGATCACGTGGGAGTGGAACGTCGCCGATCTGGCCGGTGCGCTCGGCGCGCACGCCCTGATCGTGGCCACCGATCGGCGGGGCAGCATCAATCACACGCTCCTCACGCTGGGCGCGGCGGAGCTGGCCGGACTTACGGTGCTCGGCGTCGTGCTCACCTCGCCGCGGGTGCCGGACGCGTCCACCGGCAGCAACGCCGCGGCGATCGCGCGACTCTCGGGCACGGCTCGGGTGCACGTCACGCCGTGGACCGACGATCCCGACACCGCGGCGGCCGCGCTGCGCGACGTCGCCGAGTGGGTCGCGGCCGACCTCGCGCCGCCGAGCGCCGGGCCGCTGGGCGGCGTGTAGCGGGCCTACTCCTCGGCGCCCGCGTGTGCTGACTTCTTCTCCAGATCGGCAATCGCCTTCTCCGCCGCCTGGCGCGCATCGGCGTGGCGGAGTCGCGGGGTCGCGGCCTCGAGCCGCCGCAGCGCTTCCGCCGGCGGCATCCCGTTCTTCACCGCCGCAAGCGTCCAGCGGCGAACCCACCCGCGCTCGTCGTCGAGGTGCGCCATCAGCCGCGCGTCGGCCGGCGCGGAGGCCGGCGTAGGCCGCACGGCCATCGCCGCCAGCACGTAGCTGGCGAACTCCGCATCGGCGACCGTCGCATCCACGTCGCTCACGAGCGTGCTGTCGCCGGCGAGCACCGCCGCGCCGAGCGCGGCGTTCCGGATCGCGTCCCGGTATGACGGCGTACGAAGGCCGGTGCGGATGAGCTCGCGCCGATCGGCCGCACCGAGCCGCGCCGCCGAGCCTAACGCCGCGGCGCGCACCTCGTAGCTCGAGTCGTGCTCCCACGCGGCGCGCGCGAGCGCCAGCGCGGCGCCGGTGCTGTCGGCGAGCTGGCCCAGGCTCCGCGCGGCCGACTCCCGCACTTGCGACGAGGTGTCGCGGAGCGCCCGCTCCAGCGGTGGCAGCGCGGCCCGCGCGGCAAACGCGGCGAGTGCCGCGGCCGCCTGAGCACGAGTCAGGAAGTAATCGGCGCCCGTCGCGGCGTCCGCGAGCGCGTGGGCCGCGAGCGTGTCGGTCGGGCGCGCGGTGAGCTGGTCGATGACCCAACTCCGATTCCAGAGGTCGGGATCACGAGTGAGCTGCGCCGCGAGCCGCGTGGTCGGCTGGTCGTAGCGGAGCTGCTTCAGCACCGCGTTCCCGTCGTCGAAGATCACGTAGGTGGGCGCCGCCGGCACGCTGTCCACCGCGATCGCCTCGACCGTATCGGTCACCACGACGCGATGGATGACGACGCCGCGCGGCGTGGCGACCCGCACCGCGAGCGGCATGCGGAAGGCGCGCGGTACGGTGAAGCGGAGCCCGGTGCTGTCAGCCGTAGCGGTATCGACCTGCGTCTGTCGCACGGTGAGTGTGAGCCGGTGCGCCACCGAGTCGTACTGGTCGGTCACGACAAGCTCCGGCAGCCCGGCCTGATAGACCCACTGGCTCCAGAACCAGTCGAGATCCTCGCCGGTCGCATCGAGCACCGCCTGCCGCAGGTCGTCGGACACGGCGTTGCCGTAGGCGTGGCGGGTGAGATAGCGGTGGACCGACGCCCAGAAGCGCTCGGGGCCGAGATACTTCTTCAGCATCTCGAGGACGAGCGCGCCCTTGGGGTAGATGTTGTTGGAGCCGAGCGAGGCGAGCGGCATCCGGCGCCGCGCATCGATGCGGAGATATTGGGTGTACTCGTCGAGGTAGTAGTCGTCCTCCGCGGCGCGGCCATGCCTCGCCGACCAGTACTGTCCCGGCATGAACTCCGCGAAGCCTTCATTGAGCCACATGTTGGCCCAGTTCTCGGTGGTGACGAGATCACCGAACCACTGATGCGCCAGCTCGTGCGGGATCAGGATGTGCCGGTACCACGGGCGGTCCTGGTAGGCGCGCGCGTCGGGAAGCCAGTCCACCAGC
>JAICWE010000099.1 GCA_025934955.1 Gemmatimonadales bacterium
CGCCGAGGCGATCTCGATGGCGGCCGCGCCGCGCGTCACCGCCAGCGGGCCGAGTACTGCGACCCGCAAGGAGGGTTCGGTGTCGAGCTCGTCAGGGCGCGTATTCGGCAGGCAACCGAGTAATTCGTCCATCTCGGCGCCTGATACGCCGAGCGCGGCGGCCAAGCGGTGGACCGACGCCGCCTGCGGACGGCTCAGCGTTCCGCTCTCGACGTTGCGAAGTGTCCGTACACTGATTCCGGCGCGAGCCGCGAGATCGTCCTGGTTGAGCCCGGCGCGCAACCGCAGGCGACGCAGCGACTCGCCGACAGCGGCAGCGTCATACGGCGCCTTCGACTCGCCCACTGCCCCTCCCCCACCGAGCGCATCACATTCGGCTTCCGCACCGCGCCGCGGACCGAGCCGATCGGCGAGGTCTGCCGTGCGAGCCGTGCGAGCCGTGCTGTGATTCTTGCACCGTGATCGCACTCTGACACGCGACGTCCGGACTTCGTAACAACGGGCTCCGGCAACGCGGGCTCGCCGCTACGTTGCCGCTTTCTGCCGCTCAAGCGCGCTGACCTGCGCCGCTCCTGACCAGAGGGGATACAGCCTGCTTACCCGTCCCTGCTCCTACCTTCGATTCGAAGCAAGAAGCGCACAGCGGGAAGGCGCTGTGCATATCAGGGAGGGAACTCGTGAAGATCCGCACCGTCCGCCGCCGCCTCACCGCGGCCGCCATCGCCGCCGTCGCCGCGACCGGTACCGTCGTCGCCACCGCCGGCGGAGCCCACGCCGCCGGGCCCGACTACACCGTGTCGTACGGCTCGACGCCGTACTGGATCGCGTCGAGCACCGACTCGATGCCGGTCTCCGTCGCCGACGCCTCCTACGACTACTACCACCGCGTGATCCAGTGGTACAACACCGGCGGCGACGAGCAGAAGTGGTACTTCGACGGCGTCACCGACCAGACCACCGGCCAATACGTCGGCTTCCTGCTGCGAAACAAGCGCAGCAACCTGTGCCTGCAGACGGACGGCTACGCCGGCGACACCCTGTTCCAGGCGCCGTGCAGCCCGTACGCGTTCGGCCAGATCCTCAACAACACGCCGGTCTACGACCGCTTCGGGATCCTGATCTACTGGGACTACATCAACAAGCAGACCGGTCTGAAGCTCGACGTGAGTGGCGACAGCCTGAACGCGGGGGCGAACATCGACCTCTGGTACTCCAACGACCAGGGAAACCAGGACTTCTTCCTGACCCAGACCTCCTGACCGACGGTCCCGCGACGCGGGCCGCGCACCGACTCGATCCGGTCGGTGCGCGGCCCGCTTCACGTATCAGCGGCGACCGTCCGCACGCGCCGCGTCGCGGGCCACCCGCAGCGCCCACACCACCAGGGGCGCTTGCAGCGGCAGTCGCGCATACGCCGCGGCCCGCAGATGCTTCGGCCGACGCCGCCAGTCGATCGCCATCTTCACGTTCGCCGGAAACACCGCCGTGAACAGCCCGGCCGCGGCCAATGCGCCGGCCCGCCGGGTGCGCGGCGCCGTCAGCGCCGCGGCTACCGCGAACTCCGCCGCACCGCTGGCATACGTCCACGTGCGCGCGCTACCGGGCAGCACCTCGGGCACCATCGGGTCGTAGAAGCGCGGCCTGGCGAAATGCGTCACCCCGGCGGTGACCAGCAGACCGGCCAACAGGCGCGAGGAGGAAACAGCGGCCACGAGAGAACCTCCGAGAAGCGAGCCACGACGCCGGCAGGACGAGAGCAGCCCCACCGTATCGAAAGTCAGCGATCACCCGATCGAGTGAACGGGAACCGCGCGCCAATCCGTCCGCCGCGCCACGCCGAATCAGTGACCGTAGAGCACCTGGGGGCAGCCGCGATCCGGAGCGCGGCCGCCTACCCGATGACCAGCACGTTCACTGCTTTCCATCCGTCACTTGGAGTATCTCCGATGTCAGCCTTCACCCCCCGCCGCCTCTCGGCCGCGATCGCCGCGTTCGCCCTGGCCGGGGGCCTGGCCGCCTGCTCCTCCAGCAGCGGCCAGCGCGCCTCCGGATCCGGTTCCTCCAGCACCGCGGCCAGCCCGATGGCCAGCGACAGCCCCTCGATGGCCGCGGCCGCCGGCGCCGACTTCGGCTCCGCCTGCTCCGCGGTGCCCGCCTCCGGTGCCGGCTCGTTCACCGGCATGGCGCAGGATCCGGTGGCCACCGCCGCGTCCAACAACCCGGTGCTCTCGACTCTGGTCTCCGCGGTCAAGGCCGCCGGGCTCGTCGACACGTTGAACAGCGCCCAGGGCATCACCGTGTTCGCGCCCACCAACGACGCGTTCAAGAAGATCCCCAGCTCGACGCTCAACAGCGTGCTGGCCGACAAGGCGCAGCTGACCAAGATCCTCACGTATCACGTGGTGTCCGGTCGCCTCTCGCCCGACCAGCTGGCCGGCACGCACACCGCGCTGAACGGCGGCACGGTCACGGTCACCGGCAGCGGCGCGAACTTCACGGTGACCGGCGGCTCAACGAGCAACACCGCGTCCGTGGTGTGCGGCAACGTGCAGACCGCGAACGCCACCGTGTACATCATCGACAGTGTCCTGATGCCCGCCAGCTGAACGGCGGGGAGCAAGCGGGCCAACGGTGCCCTGTTCGCCCGGCGCGCCGGTCGCGCGCCGGGTCGAACCCTCCTCCCAGCGCCCGATCGGCGCGCCGGGCAGCACGTCCACGAAGCGGTGAGCCGTATGCAGGTCACACAAACCACGCCATCCGCCGCCCGGCGCGGCAACCGCATCCCGCGGCTGCTCACCGGGGCGCTGCTCGGGGCGCTGACCGCCGCCATGGCCCTGGCCGTCGGCGAGATCGTCGCGATCTTCACCGGACCGGCCAGCGCCCCGGTCTACGCCGTGGGCGCGGCCGCCGTCGACCTGACCCCCGCGCCACTCAAGGAGTACGCGGTCGCGCATTTCGGCGAGCACGACAAGCAACTGCTGATCACCGGGATCCTCGCCGCGCTCACCGGGATCGCGCTGCTCGCCGGGATCGCC
>JAICWE010000059.1 GCA_025934955.1 Gemmatimonadales bacterium
CACGCGTCAGTAAAGTAGCGGCCGCTCGCGGAGGCGCTCGCGGAGCGGGTGCGCGAGCTGGGCGCCGCCGCGGTGCGTGCCGCCGTCGCGAGCACGCCGATCGCGGCGCGCGTCGCAGCCCGTCATGGCAAAGCGTCGCGGGACACACCCCATGACGCATCGCTCGTGGAGATCGCGCCCGGCACCGACCGGCAGTTCCTCGCGCCGCACCCGGTCGGCGTTCTCGCTCCCGCGCCGAGTCTCGCGGTGCTCCTCGACGGCGCCGGCGTCGAGCGCTGCGGCGAGCTCGCGGCACTGGAGGGATCGGCGGTCGCGGCGCGCTTCGGGCCCGAGGGCGTGGCGCTCTGGCGGCTCGCCCGCGCCGACGATCCCCGCCGGCTCTTCGCCCCCGCCCCGCCCGCGCTGCCTAACGCCGAGCTGGCATGGACCGACTACGTGCTGCGTGATCCCGAGCGGCTCCTCTTCATGGTCAACCGTCTCGTCGGCACCGTCTGCGCGGCGCTCCGCGAGCGGGGCGAAGGCGCGCAGGCCTTCACCCTCGTCTTTGCGCTGGACCGCGGCGGCGTCATCGAAACGCCATTCCGCCCCGCGCGGCCGAGCGCGAGCCAGCGCGCCTGGATGCGGCTCTTGCGCGACGCGCTCGAGCGGGTGCGGCTCCCCGATGCGGTGACCGGCATCGCGCTCGCCGTCACCGCGGTGCGCCCCTCCGAGCGGGTGCAGGGCGATCTGCTCGACCGCGGCTTCGCTACCGCCGACGCGGCGGAAGAGGCGCTCGCGCGGGTGCTCGACGGGCGCGCCGTGCTGGTGACGCCGCGCGCCAGCCGCCATCCCCTGCTCCGCCGTCGCACCGAGTGGGAGCGGCAGGAATCGGCGCTGGTGTGGGCCCGTCCGCAGATCGGCGCGGGCGATACCACGCCCGAGCTGGCGCTCCATCTCCATCCCGAGCCCGTCGCCATCGAAGTGGAGAGTGCCGACCGCCGCGGCTATGCCGTGCCGCTGCGCTATCGCGGGCCCGACGGCTGGCACGAGCTGGTCGCCGCGTCGGGGCCGGACTGCATCTCCGGCGGACGGTGGGAGACGGCGTACGCGCTGGAGCTCTACTGCTGCGTCCGCGCCGATGGCGAGCTGGTGCAGCTCGGCCGCGACGCGCGGCGCGACGCGTGGGAGCTGCACGGGATGTGGCGCTGAGGCGCGGGTGACGTGAGCATGGACGATTCGCCGGGTGATGCGTACGTCGAGCTGCGCGCGCACTCCGCCTTTTCCTTCGGCGACGGGAGCGCCACGCCCGAGCTGCTCGCCGCGCGCGCCACCGAGCTGGGCTACGCCGCGATCGGGCTCACCGACGCGGCGGATCTCGGCGGCGTCGTGCGCTTCGCGCTTGAAGCGCGGCGGCGGAACATCAAGGCCATCACCGGCGCCGAGCTGACCGTGAACGGCCATCCGCTGGCGCTCCTCGCACGGAACGCCGAGGGCTTCCGCAACCTCGCGGCGCTGGTGACGCGGGCGCGCGTCGGCGACCTCGACGGCTGGGATCCCGAGCATCCCTCCACCCGCCGGGGGCGCGCGTCGCTCACCTGGGCGGCGGTGGCTGAGCGGAGCGCCGGACTCCATCTCCTCACCGGTCCGCCGTCCGGCGCGCTCGGCGCGGCGCTCGCGGCGGGGCGCGCCGACGACGCGCGGCGGCGTCTGCGGCAATGGCGCGACGTCTTCGGCGAACGGCTCGCGGTGGAAGTGCAGCGCCACGACGCCGGCGCGCACGAGGCGGCGCTCGCCGAGGCACTGATCGCGCTGGCGGAGCGGGACGGCGTGCCGTGGGTCGTGGCCCACGAGCCGCGCTACATCGATGCCCGCGGCCGGCTGGTGCACGACATGCTCGTCGCCCTCCGCGCCGATCGCACGCTCGACCAGGCGGCGCAGGACGGCATCCTCCTGCCTAACGGCCAGTGGCGGCTCCTGCCGCCGGAGGAGCAGGCCCGCCGCTGGGCCGCGCGGCCCGAGGGGATCGCCGAGAGCGGGCGCATCGCCTCCGAGTGCGACATGAGCCTTGCCTGGATGCGACCGCCGCTTCCCCGCTTCGCCGTGCCGCCGGGCCACACCGACGACTCCTTCCTTCATGAGCGGGTGCATGCCGGCGCCCGGGAGCGGTGGAAGGCGCCGGGTGAGAAGCACCACCGGCAGCTCGCGCACGAGCTGGGCGTCATCGAGCGGCTCGGCTTCGCCGGATTCTTTCTCGTCATGTGGGACGCGGTGCGCTGGGCCCGGGAGCGCGGCATCCTCTGCCAGGGGCGGGGCAGCGCCGCCAACTCCGCCGTCGCCTACTGCCTCGACATCACCGCGGTGGATCCGGTCGCCAACGGGCTGCTCTTCGAACGCTTCCTCTCCGAGGCACGGGTGGATGGCCAGACCGAGGCGCCGGACATCGACCTCGACGTCGAGCACGACCGGCGCGAGGAGCTGCTCGACTACGTCTACGGCCGCTATCACCGCTCCTCCGCGGCGATCACCTGCACGGTGCAGCACTATCGCGCCCCCAACGCGCTGCTCGACGCGATGCGCGCGCTGGGCTACCCGGTGCCGCTGGCGCAGACGCTCTCCAGGCGCATCCACCGCTACGACGCCGCCGACGGCGCGGCGTATCTCCGCACCACGCTGGCGCCGGAGTTCGGCCTCGACGTCACCGACGCGCGCGGCCGAGCGCTGCTCGCGCTCATGATGGGCTGCGACAACCTGCCGCGCCTCCGGGCGACCCACGTCGGCGGCTTCGTGCTCTCCTCCGCGCCGTTAGGCGACTATCTGCCGGTGGAGCACACCACGATGGGCCGCACCATCCTCCAGTTCGACAAGGACGACCTCGACGCGCTCGGCGTCCCCAAGTTCGACTTCCTCGGCCTGGGCGGGCTGTCGCTGATCCGCCGCGCCTTCGACACCATCGAGCGGAGCACCGGTACCCGGCCCCATCTCTACCGCCTGCCGCTCGACGACGCGCCGACCTACGACCTCATCGCCGCCGGCGAGACGGTCGGCATGTTCCAGATCGAGAGCCGCGCGCAGATCGCGTCCATCCTGCATACCCGCCCCGAGCGGCTGTACGATCTCGTGGTGCAGGTGGCGCTCATCCGCCCCGGCCCGATTCAGGCGCGCTTCGTCCACCCCTACACCATGCGCCGTCGCGGGCAGGAGCCGGTCACCTTTCTCCATCCCGATCTCGAGCCGATCCTCGCGCGCACCCAGGGACTCCCGATCTTCCAGGAGCAGGCCATGGCGATCGCCATGGCGCTGGGCCGCTACTCCGCCGCCGAGGCCGATGCGCTCCGCCGCACGATGGGCCAGGAGCGGAAGCGCGAGCGGCTCCTCGGCCAGCTCGAGCGGCTCCGCGCGCGCATGGTCGAACGCGGCATCGCGCCACCGCTCGCCGAGCAGATCTGTCGCGATCTCGAAAGCTTCGGGAGCTACGGCTTTCCCGAGTCGCACGCGTGGAGCTTCGCGCTGCTGGCGTACGCGACGGCGTGGCTCAAGCAGCACCACCCCGCGGCGTTCTATCTCGGACTGCTCAACTCCTGGCCGATGGGCTTCTATCCGCCGTCCACCCTGATCCACGACGCACGGCGGCTCGGCGTCGAGGTGCGGCCGCCCTGTCTCCGCGATGGCGACTGGGAATGCACCGTGGACGGTGCCGCGCTCCGGATCGGCTGGCGACACGTGCGCGGCGTCGGCGGGCGATTGCTCGAGCGGCTGCGCGCGGCGCACGAGGCCCGCGCGTTCACCGGCATCGCGGACGTGGTGCGTCGCGCGGCGCTCACCCGGCACGAGGCCACCGCGCTCGCGCGGGCGGGGACGTTCGCCGCGTGGGAGCCCGACCGCCGGCGCGCCGCGTGGGAGGCGCTCCGCGCCGCGGCCGACGACCTGCCGCTCGCACCCGTCGCGCCCGCCGAGCACCGGCCGCGCGCGCTGGGCCGCGACGAGCTGATCTACCTCGACTACCACGCCGTGGGCATGAGCCTGCACGGGCATCCGATGGAGCGGATCCGCGCGCGGCTCCGGCGCGGCGGCGCGGTGAGCAGCGCCGAGCTGCGCGAGCGGCGCCATGGCGAGTCCGTCATCGTCGGCGGGCTGGTGACGATCCGCCAGCGGCCGGCCACGGCGGACGGGACGATCTTCATTCTGCTGGAGGACGAGCACGGCGTGATCAACGTCGTCGTGCCGAAGCAGCTGGTGGAGGAGAACCGCGAGGCGGTGAAGTTCGCGCCGTTCCTGCTGGTGCTGGGCCGGGTGGAGCGGGACGGGGCGGTGCTCAACGTCGTCGGGCGGCGGTTCCGCGAGCTGGTGGTGCGTCACCCGCTCACCCACGTGAGCCGGGACTTCCGCTAGCCCGAGGCGCCCCGCGGCGGTCCGGTCACCGAGGGCGGCAGCGCTACCGCCGCGCCCGCACCGACCACCGTGGTCCACTCCCGCACCCGCCACCGCGTCACCAGTCCGGCCCGCACGTACGGATCGGCCGCGGCGAACGCCTCCGCCACCGCGGGCGACGTTCCCTCGAACAGCAGCACCGCCCCGTCCACCGGCGCCGCGAGCGCGCCGCCGAGCAGCAGCTCGCCGCGGCGGACCGCGGCTTCGCCGTGCGCCAGGTGCGCCGCACGGTACGCCGTGCGCCGCTCGGCGTAGTCGGGCACGACGTCGTAGAAGAGCAGGTAGTGCATGTGAGGTCTCGGCTACCCGCGCGGAATCCGGTCCTTGTTCCGTGCCAGCCACTCGTGGAAGGTCTGGAGCTGCGGATTCAGCTCGCGCGCCAGCGCCACCGGCCGCGCGGCGCGGAAGTCCTCGGCGAAGTCCCGGTTGAACTGGAACATGTTGCCGAGATCGTCGGCGCCGGGAAAGCCGAGCCCGCGATAGACCTCGGGCGAAATCGCGACGTAGCGCACCGGCTCACCCAGCGCCTTCGACAGCTCGGCCGCCATCTCGGCGCCGCTCAGGTGCTCGCCGGCGATGCCGACGGTGCGGCCGATGAACTCGCCGCCCCGCCGGAAGATGCCGTACGCGCACTTCCCGATATCGCCCACCGCAATGCCGGGGAGCTTCGCGTCGCCCATCGGCAGCGTCAGCGCCAGCGTTCCCGACGCATCGCGCTTCGGACCCATGCCGAAGTGGATGAGGTTGTCCCAGTAGAACGACGTGAGCAGCAGCGTCGTCGGCGCCCGGGCCACGAAGCGTGCGTCGGCTTCGCCCTTCGCGTCGAAGTGCGGCACCTTGTACTTTCCCTGGAGCGTCGGCAGGCGCGGGTCGTCGAGCGGAACCCAGCGGCGCGTGTCCTCGAGCGTGGACCAGATCACGTGCTTGACGCCGGCGGCTCCGGCGGCATCGGCCAGTGCGTTGGCCTGGGCCAGCTCGCGCTCGGGCGAGAAGTGCTCCCAGAAGTTCGTCACGCAGAACGCGCCGTGCGCACCGGCGAACGCGCCGCGCAAGGATTCCGGCGCGTCGGCATCCGCCTGCACCACCTCGGCTCCCGCCGCCGCGAGCTCCCGCGCGCGCTCGGAGTTCGGATTCCGCGTGATCGCGCGCGGCACGAAGCGGCGCTCCCGGTCGTCCAGGATGGCGCGGACGAGCCCGCCGCCCTGCGCGCCCGTTGCGCCGATCACGGCGATGATCCTGGTGTCGGCCATCTCGACCTCCGTCTCACGAAAGTGGGCGAACCAAGCTAACCCTCGTCGCGGTCCACGGCGTAGAGCAGCACGTCCTCGACGTCCTCGTCCCACGCCGTCGGATCCCACCACCGGCCGATCGACCGCATTCCAACCTTCTCGGCCACGCGCCGCGCCGTCGCGTTCGCCCGCGGAATCGTGGCGCATACCCGCCGCACGTCCGGCTGCGCCAGAGCCCAGTCCACCAGCGCCCGGGTCGCTTCGGTGGCGAAGCCGCGGCCGCCGAACGCGGGGTAGGTCGCGTAGCCCACCACGACCGAGCCGTCGCCGTCGGGCGGGCCGCCGAAGACGAGCGAGCCGGCGACCCGGCGTCCCTCGCGGGTGACCACCAGCCAGCCCCACCAGCCTTCCTGTGCCGGGTCGGCGCGCTGGCGCTCGCGCATGACCGGCAGCACGCCGTCCATCAGCGGCGGCGGCGCGAGCGGCGCGGGGAAGACGGCGCCGGTCAGCTCCCGCAGACGTACCTCGTTGCCCGCGAGGAGTGCGTCGATCGCCGCGACGCTCAGCGGCTGGAGCTCGAGACGCTCGGTCGGAATCGGCGGATGCATGTGGCGGGAGCGCTTGGCCTAACGAGTCGTGTCGCCCGGCACCGCGTACTCCTGCGTGCCGGCGCGGCGCAGCGAGCGCAGCCACCGGTCCGGCTTGCCGAAGGCATAGATCAGGGCACCGATCAGCAGCAGAAGCAGCAGCAGGCCGCGCAGACTCATGGTGCGCTCCGGAAGGGATGTGCCGGAAGACTACACCACCGCGACCGAAGCCGCGCGGCCCGATCGAGAATCATCGACGCCACGCCGCGGCTACTGCCCGGGCGGGGCCATCCGGCTGCCGAGATCGCGCAGTGCCTCGAGTTGATCGGGCTTGAGCCGCAGCGCCAGGTCGCCCACGATGAACGTGAGCTGCGGCGCCTGCAGCACCCGCGCGAACTGCGGTAGAGTGAGATGGAACGTGAGCACGTGATCGACGTGTCCCACGTGCTGCCTGACGCTGGATGCGACCGCCGTCGTGCTGGTCACGCTCAGCGAATCGCCGGTCTCGAGCGTCAGGCGATTGGTGTTCGCGAATTGGGGCGACTGGGTGCGGAAGTGGATCTCCACGCTGTCCGGCGTCTCGGCGAGCGCGGCGCCGGCGTAGCGGAACGTCACCTCGATCCGCGGCCGCTCGGTCCAGAGGAAATACCTGCCGCCGTCCAGCAGCACCCGGACGTCGGTCGTCGCCGTCGCGCTATCGTAGCTGCTGGTGATCGGCCGATGATGATGGAAGACGCGGCGCGCCGGCAGGAGCGGATCGCCCGGCCCGTTCGGCGCGGCGGATTCGCCCGCGGCGAGCGCGGGCCGGGCGGCGCAGAGCGCGAGCGCGGCGATCAGCGACGGCAGCCACGACCTGATCCGGGGCAGCGGCACGGCGGCTCCACGTGGGGTGCGCGCGGCGTCTGCCGGCCGAGGCCGGTCTGCGTGAACCGCGCTGCAGTGGGAATGCGGGACCGCGAATGATGCGGCGCGGCTCCGGTCGCCGCAACTGGGGAAAACCCTAAGTCCGGTTGCCTGTGATCCATCGCACCTTGGCTCACCGCCTGAGTTCGTATGATGCGCGGACGCGTTGCGAAGAGCGCCGCGCCGGGCGTGGCGATCGACGCACAGGCACCGGAGCCGGCTCGCGCGCTGATCGGCTGCGGCACGGTGGGCCACGCGACGGAAGCGACGGCGAGCGAGGGCGTCGCGTGGGAAGCGGACCTCACGGTCGACGGGAAGCCGGCGTTCGTGTACCGGCTGCTGCGGATCGCGACGCTGTATCGGTACGCCGCGCCGTAGTCCGCCGCGAGCGCATCACGCGCCGGTGAGCGCGGCGATCCGTTGCACCGTGTTCCAGTTGCGCCCGGTGACGCGGGTGCGAAGCGTGCGGTCGATGAGCGCGGTCGTCAGTCGCGAGCGGCCCGCGCCGTCCGGGTAGAACGCGTACGCGTGGGTACCGCGCCCGCGGACGACCTCCCGGCCGACGATCGCGGCATCGAGCGCCTTCCACTCCTTCGCTGCGGGCCCGTCTTTGAGGAGAAGGACGTGCAGATAGCCGGGGCCCCGCTTGGCCTCGTCGCGGAGCGGGTTGCCCGCGATGATGGCGCGCCACTCCGCCGCCGTGCGGACGAAGAACTCCGTCTCGAGTCCGAGCCGCGCACGAGCGCCGGCTTCCAGCAGCCGCTCGAGCTCGTCGTTGCTCCGGGCTCCTCCGCGAAACACCAGATTGCCGCTCTGAAGCAGCGACTGCCCGTCGGCCAGACCGAGCGCCGCGAGCAGCTGCCGCAGATCCGCCATGGCGACCTGCTTGTTGCCACCGACGTTGATGCCCCGCACCAACGCGATGTGCGTCGTCATCGTGCGCTCCTCTCCTCTGCTGCGCTACGGCCGCGGACCGACCGCCTCGGCCCAGCCGGCGGTGCCCAGTCCCCGGCGCGGCCTCAGGGCACGTAGCGCGCGACCGCCATCGCGATGGTCGCCAGCACCAGCAGCACCGCAACCCAGGTGGTCGCCCGCGCGAGGCGACCTTGAAGCCGCTGGATTTCGGCGAGCTCGTCGGCGTCAGGTGCCCCGCCCCGCGCCCGGGCTCCCGCGACGATGGCGCCGAGCCGCCGCCCGACCGGCGTATTCACCGCGCCACCAATGATGGCACCCACGATAGCGAGCGCGGCGCCGAGGCTGAACGTCTGCCCCGTCCCCGATCGCATCCACGCTCCCGCCGAGCCCGCCGCGTCGAGCCACATCAGCGCACCACCCGAGATGATGATGAGCAGCGCGGCGCCCATCATGTAGAGCGGCAGCCGCCGCGACTCCACCACGTGCTCCATCACCGGTCCCGCCGCCGGCCCGCTCGCGCGGAGAGCGGGCACGAGAAAGCCGGCGAGGAACAGGGTCGCGCCGACCCAGAAGACGCCGGAGACGATGTGAACGACTCGGAGGGTGGCGATCGCGGCCGCGGTGTGCATTGCGCGTGTGATCTCTGTTGGAGGAGGGAGGAATCACGCAATTAGGTTGAATCGGACCGACCCATTTCCGGAGACCCGCACATGCCGTTCACCACCGAGCTGACCCGACGCTTCGGGCTTCGCCATCCGGTTCTCTCCGCGCCGATGGGCGCCGTGGCCGGCGGACGGCTCGCCGCCGCGGTGTCGCGGGCCGGCGGCCTCGGTCTGCTCGGGCCTGGGTACCATGACGCCGACTGGGTGGACGCCGAGTTCGCGGCCGCCGCGGGTGAGCGCGTCGGCATCGGCTTCATCACCTGGGATCTGGAACGCACGCCCGCGCGGCTCGACGCCGCCCTGGCGCACCGTCCCGCCGCGGTCATGCTCTCCTTCGGTGACGCCCGCCGGTTCGTGCCGCCGATCCGCCGCGCCGGTGCCGCGCTGGTACTGCAGGTGCAGACGCTCGCCGCCGCCCGGCGCGCCGCGGAGCTCGAGCCCGACCTGATCGTGGCGCAGGGCACCGAAGCCGGCGGACACGGCTCCTCACGCGCCCTCTTCCCGCTGCTCCCCGCCGTCGTGGACGCCGTGGCTCCAATCCCGGTGCTGGCCGCCGGCGGCATCGCCGACGGGCGCGGCCTCGTCGCCGCGCTGGCGCTCGGCGCGTGCGGTGCGCTGATCGGCACGCGGTTCTATGCCGCGGAGGAGGCGATCGGCAGCGACGCGGTCAAGCGCCGCCTGGTCGAGCGCGGCGGCGACGACACCGTGCGGACCGCGATCTTCGACATCGTGCGCAAGCTGCCGTGGCCCGAGCCGTACACCGGCCGCGCCGTGGCCAACGAATTTTCCGCTCACTGGCACGACCACGAGGCCGAGCTGCGGCGCGCGCTGCCGGAGGAGTCGGCGCGCTATGCCGCCGCCGTGACCAACGGTGACCTGGACACGACCGTGCTCTGGGGCGGCGAGGCGCTCGATCTGGTACACGACGTCCAGCCCGCCGAGCGGATTCTCCTCCGCATCATGCGCGAGGCCGAGGCGACGCGTCGCCGCCTAGCAGCCCCAGACATATCGTAAGCAGCATCTGGCTCGCGACCACGGCGCTGACGCTGTGGGGCAGCTCGGGCTCGAGGACGAGAACCTGGCCGGGACCGAGCTCAGACCGGCCGTGCGGCGTCGTCACCTCCAGCCGTCCGGTCAGTGCCTGGATGACCACCTGTCCCGGCGCGTGGTGCGCCGGCAGACTCCCTCCCGCCTCGAACGCGAAGAGCAGCAGCCGCAGCGGCCCCCGATGCAGCAGACTGATCTGCCGGTGCCCGCTGGTCGCCGGCTGCGGCTCCGCCTCCAGCGCCCGCACGGCCGCGGAGAGATCGAGCGAGAGAACCGGCCGGGTGTCGCGCGTATTGGGATGCGGTCGCAGCCGCTCTTCGCTGGTTGGCATGTGCATTCCTTTTCGATTCAGAACTTGCGGATCGCAGGCGCGCCACCGCCGGGTGGCGTGGCAGGTCGCGAATGGCCTCCAGCCGCCCGCTGGTAGACGAAGGTATCGTGAAATGCGCCGCTGCGGTACGGAAAGCCGAGCCGCAGCGCGGTGCCGCAGCGACGTGAGCTCAGCGTTTGAGACGGATCAGGTAGCCCCCCTCGTCATGATCGAGGTCCCAGGCCGCGACCTGATCGCCCAAACCGGCGCGGAGCAGCGAGCGCACCAGTTGCTTCAGCACCGGTGCGCCAGGTGAATTGTTTCCCTTGCCGGTGATGACGTGCACCAGCGCGCCGGGCGATCGCCGGCGTACCTGCTGCAGGTACGCGGGCACGCGGGTACGCGCCTCGACGACCGTGAAGCCATGGAGATTGAGCGAGTCGTCAGGCGTGCCGTCCAGTGGGTCGAACGGGTCACGGGGCAGCGGTCGTCGTGAGTGCTTCATCGTCTCGTCGGCTTGCGCCGCTCCCGCGGACCGATGCTGCCGATGCCGGTAACCGGTCTGTTCATCGATTCCTCCTGCTCGGGGCGCGGGCCCCCTTGAGAACCGGAGGCCACCTCACTACCTTAGGCGCTGCGACCTCCGCGCCTTCGGGCGCGGAGCCAATTCCAAGGAGCTGTCAGAGGGCCCGGGAGTTCGCCGGGTCCTCTTCCCGTTTCGGGGCGTTGGGCTCGTCGCAGCCCATTCGTGAGGGCTGGATCACGACACAGTAGTCGGTACCTTCGGCATGTCCGAACTCCGATTACATCCAAGTCAGAGGAGTTTCGGTATATGCGGACGACCGGCACGGTCAAGTGGTTCAACGACGCGAAGGGTTTCGGCTTCATCACCCCCGAGAACGGCTCGAAGGATTGCTTCGTGCACCACTCGGCCATCCAGGGCGAGGGCTTCAAGAGCCTGGCCGAAGGTGATCGCGTTGAGTTCGATGTGGTGGCTGGCCAGAAGGGCCCCGCCGCGGAGAACGTGTCGAAGCTGGCGAAGTAACTAGCCGGCACGGCGCGGGACCACCAGTCCCGGCAACAGACGCCCGGCGAGCGCATCAGCGCTCGCCGGGCGTTTGCCGTTCCGGCCTCCGGGCTCAGTGCTGCGCGTTGGCCAGGTCCGTGATCGAAGCGCCCAGCGCCCGCACCTTCGCCTGATCCGCGGCACCCGACGCATCGCCGTTCACCTGCGCCGCCAACTTGGTCAGCGCGTCCTGCCGCGCCGGCCCTGACGCCTTCTCGGCGCCGTCGAGCCCCGCTCTCACCGCGGAGATCCGGCCCGCCGCGAGACCTTTCGACCGCTCCAGCTGATCCAGGTACGCGCGCGGCACCGCGAACGTCGCCGGCCAGGTGATCTTGGGCTGGTCCTGGACGTTGAGCACCGAGAGCTGCACCGACTTCGCGGCGTCGAGCTCGTTCTGCGAGAGCAGAGCGCTCGGCTTCAGCTCGAAGACGTCGAGCCCGCGGGCGATCTCGGAGCTGTAGATGTTGCCGTTGTACCAGTACGCCGACCACGATCCCGCGCCGACCAGCTTGGTCGAATCCACCGGCCCGCGGTCGAAGTACGCGATCTCCTTCGGATGCGCCGCGTCGGTCCAGTCAAAGACCGACACCCCGCCCTGATACCAGGCCTGCACCATGATGTCGCGCCCCGGCACCGGAATCAGCGAGCCGTTGTGCGCGACGCAGTTCTCGAACTCGGTCTGCGCCGCCGGCAGCTTGTAGTAGCTCTTGAACGTGAGCTGCCGGTCGTTCACCGTGAAGATCGCGTCCGCGCCCCACTCCTTCGGGTCGGTGGCGCGGCACTTCGGCTGGCCGCCGCCGCCCCACTCGTCCGTGAAGAGCAGCTTGGTGCCGTCGTTGTTGAACGTGGCCGAGTGCCAGTAGGAGAAGTTGGAGTCCGACACAGCGGCGAGCCGGCGGGGAGCCGTCGGATTGCTGATGTCGAGCAGGAAGCCGTAGCCGGCGCAGGCGCCGCCCGCCAGTCCGATCGCGGGATACACCGTGATGTCGTGGCACTGGTTCGGGCCGGTCGGCTTCCTCGCGGCGCCGCCCGTGAGCTTCGCGATCAGGTCCGGGAGCCCAGCGCGCAGCGTGGCGCTGTCGGTGGACGTGGGCTCGCCGGTGCCGTTCCGCGCCTTCACGACGCTGTCCAGCAGCCGCCGCGCGAAGTTGTCCGGCAGCGCGAGCTGCTGCCCGCTGATGGTGACGATGAACGCCCCGCGCGCCTTCTCCTTCTCCATGTCGGCCTTGTCCGCCTCGCTCAGGCCGTGGGTCGGGGGCGCGGCGAGATCGTTGAAGATGCGGGGCGACGCCACGATCGCGGCCTGTTCCGGGTGAGCCAGCGGCACCTTGATGACTTCGATGCGGAACAGCGCGGAGCTGGAATCCTGCTCCGGCGGCAGCTTCGAGCAGCCGGGCAGCTCGCTCGGCGAGCGGACTCCGGCCTGGCCCGAGACGTAGATGTAGACGTTGTCCTTGTCCTTCGGATCCACCAGCAGCGTGTGCGTGTGCGAGCCGCGGCAGGTCTGCACGTTGGCGATCACCCGCGGCTGCGTGATGTCGCTGATGTCCACGATGCGCACGCCGCGCATCCGCTCCGCGCTCACGGTGTCCGTGACGCCTTGGCTGCCGCAGTCCACCCGGCCGTTGAGCGCTTCGGCCGACATGAAGAGCAGGTTGCCGTAGACCGACACGTCGTTCTGCGACGCCGGACAGGAGAACGCCGTCTTCAGCACCGGCGCCGACGGGTCGGTCACGTCCCAGATCAGCACGCCGTCGTAGTTGCCCTGGATGACGTAGTGGCCGCGGAACGCCAGGTCGGAGTGCGTCGCCTCCGCGAACGGCTGCGGCTCGAGCCGGTTGGCGAGCAGCCGCATGTTCCACGCGGCCTCACCGGCATCGGTGCGGCCCGCGTGGAGCCCGATCCGCGGATCGGGGCTGGGCGCGCCGTTGCCCGGCGTCGCGGACATCGAGGTCGACTTCGACGGCGCCGGCGCCGAGCCGGTGCCGCCGGTCGACGACGGCGCGCAGGAAGCCAGCGCGAAGAATGTGAGGACGAGCGGAAGCGATCGAGCCGAACGTGGGGCGAGTGACATGGGCGATCCCGGTGAGAGATGGGGGCGGGGCCCCGGTACAGGGTTCATTGGGCCTGCCAGGATTTCAGCAGCATTGCGCCGAGCAACTTCTGCATCCGGTCGATCTCGGCGGTCTGATCGGCCTGGATGTTGGAAGCCAGCCGGAACACCGTCTCGTCCTGCGCCCCGCCCTGTGACTCGAACAGCTGATTCACCATGGTGAGCGCGCCCTGATGGTGCTTGATCATGAACGTGAGGAAGAGGTGGTCGAACTCGGGACCGTGGGCCTGGTCCAGCTGCGTCAACTGCTCCGGCGTCAGCATTCCCGGCATGTTCATCGTGTGGGCCATGCCCGCCATCCGCTGGTGCAGCGTGTCGGCGCTGGGCACGGGCTGGCCGTTGTCGCGCAGCCAGTTGTCCATCGTCGTGATGTCGTCCCGCTGCCCCACCACGATGCGGGAGGTCAGCGCCTGCAGCTCCGGACTTGCGCCGTGACTCGGAGCCCAGCCCGCGATCAACACCGCCTGGCTGTGGTGGGCGATCATGTCGGTGATGAAGCGGACGTCCGCGGGATTGACAGAGTGGCGACCGCCGTCCGCCACGGTACCGGCGGCCGGTGCCTGCGCGGGCGGAGCGCCGGTCTGTGCCGGGACATTGGCGGCGGCGCAACCTTCGATGGCGGTGGCGACGAGCAGAGTCACCGCGATCCTCCCCGCCCTCGTCGATATCATGCGGTACGATCCCCTTTATGGTTGGGCCGGAGCACCGGAGTCCTGGCTGCTGCGGCGGCCTCTAGTCTACACCTGTCCGGATTTGGTTGGCGGTCGGGTGGCGGGCAACGTCGGTGCTGACGATCCGGCGGGCCGCCGGGTTTCATGCCGCCTCGAGGCTCCGCCGATGGGCCCGGTGCCGCCACCAGCGCAGATACAGTAGCAGGTTCAGCAGCAGCATGCCGCTGCCCGGCACGAGCTGGATCCCCAGCGATACTCCACCCGACACGACGAACAGCACGAATCCGAGATGCAGCACCAGGATGACGTCCGCGCGTGTGCGATATCCCATACGCGTAGCACCGGGAAAACGATGGGACTCCTCGCTTAGCCGCCGGCCATCGCTCCGACCACGAGGTACGGCTCGGCCCCCGTCGCCACCGCATCCGGCAGGCGGGCGTCGGGCGGCTCGTGCGACAGGTCCTGCTCGCACGCAAAGAACCGGACGAACGGACGCCGCCGCAGCGTGTCGTGATCGCGGATGGTGCCGCGGAGTACCGGATAGCCGGCCTCGAGCGCGTCGAGCACCGAGCGCTGCGTCGCCGGCCCGCTCACCTCGAGCTTCACCTCCTCGCCGACCCGGGCCAGCGTGCGGAGGTGCGCCGGGAGTACGACCCGGATCATGGGAGCGTCTGCACCTCGACCGACAGCACGGCCGGAAGGTCCCGGACGATCGGCGCCCAGCTGTCGCCCGCGTCGGCCGACGCGTACACCTGACCGCCGGTGGTGCCGAAGTAGACGCCGCAGGAGTCCAGCGAGTCCACCGCCATCGCGTCGCGCAGGACGTTGACGTAGCAATCGCTCTGGGGCAGACCCTTGGTGAGCGCCTCCCACTCGTTGCCGCCCGTGCGACTGCGATATACCTGCAGCTTCCCATCGAGCGGATAGTGCTCGGAGTCGCTCTTGATCGGGACCACGTAGATGGTCTCCGGCTCGTGGGCGTGCACGTCGATCACGAATCCGAAGTCGGTGGGCAGGTTGCCGCTGACCTCGTGCCACGAGTCGCCGGCATCATCGCTCCGCATCACGTCCCAGTGCTTCTGCATGAAGAGGACGTCGGGACGCGACCGGTGCATGGCGATGCGATGGACGCAGTGGCCCACTTCCGCCTTCGGGTCGGGGAGCTCGTACTTGGACTTGAGCCCGGAGTTCACCGGCCGCCAGGTCGCGCCGCCGTCGTCGGTGCGGAACGCCCCCGCGGCCGAGATGGCGACGAACATCCGCTTCGGGTCGGTCGGGTCCAGCACGATCGTGTGCAGGCACATCCCGCCGGCGCCCGGTTGCCAGAGGTTGCCCTTTGCCGCGCGGAGGCCCGGGAGCTCCTGCCAGGTCTGCGCACCGTCGGTCGAGCGGAACAGGGCGGCGTCTTCCACCCCGGCGTAGATCGTGTCGGGATCGGTGAGCGACGGCTCCATGTGCCACACCCGCTTGAACTCCCAGGGGTGCTGGGTGCCGTCATACCACTGGTGAGTGCCGGGCACGCCGTCGTAGGTGAACTTGTTACCCGCCGGCTCCCAGGTCTTGCCACCGTCGCAGGAGCGCTGGATGAGCTGTCCGAACCATCCGCTCGACTGCGAGGCGTAGAGCCGGTTCGAGTCCGCGGCCGACCCCTTCAGGTGGTAGATCTCCCAGCCGGCGAAGTGCGGCCCGCTCACGTCCCAGCGCTGCCGCTTGCCGTCGGACGTGAGGACGAAGGCGCCCTTGCGCGTGCCAACCAGCACTCGTACCCCGCTCATCGCTTGCTCCTCCCAGAGCTGTCCGTGGAGTGGACGCCGAATTGTCACTGGAGACTGGCCGGGGACTATGGAGCCTCATCCACGGCCCGTCAATGGGCGACGGGCGCCGCTCCGGTGGTACGACGGATGGGGGTACGGGGTGTCAGCGATCGGTCGTCCACCGCGATGACGACCGACGGATACTGCATCGGCCGATCCGGCATCCTGCCGTACAAGCCGCCGTTGATCGCCCCCGGCCGGGTCGGTCCGGCGTCGGTGGACTCGGTCGTGGTGGCGACGACGTAGTTTCCCATCTCCTCGCCCAGCATCCGGGTCTGCCAGCCGAACGCAGATGAATAGAACTTCGCCATACGATCGCGGTTCTCGTAGGGCATCTCGAAATGCACGACGCTGTCCATGGTTGCTCCTCCGTTCGGTCTCGTCCCGGCGGAGTGCAAATCAGCCGCGCACGGCCGCCTCGATGGTGGCGACATCGATCTTCGTCATCGGCATCATCGCTTCGAACGCCCGTTTAGCCGGGGCGCCACCCTTGGCGAGTGCGTCGATCAACACACGCGGCGTGATCTGCCAGCTGATACC
>JAICWE010000109.1 GCA_025934955.1 Gemmatimonadales bacterium
CGCCTCGGCCCTCCACTGGATCGCGCAGCCGAGGTCTCGCAGCCGCTTCGCCAGCAGGCTTCACGCCGTCATGCATCCTCCGACCGGGGTTGGCCCTCGAGGGCTGAACTGGCTGGCCGCGCTCCCGGATCTCTTCCGGCCGCTCCCGTACGCCGCGAGAGTCAGCGCGATGCGCCGCTGCCTGCGGCCGCTCGGCGCGGCGTGGTTACGACCGCGGCTGACCGATGTCAGCTGCAAACTTGGCCGCGAGGTGCATGACGTTGCGATCGAGGGAGGTGCGCTGCGGCTGCGCGTATCCGACGGCAGCACGCTGCTCGCCGACCACGTCCTGCTTGCCACGGGATACCGAGTCGATGTGGCCCGGTACACCTTCTTGGCGCCGGACCTGCTCTCGAGCGTCCAGCGGGTCGCCGGCTTCCCGGTCTTGCATGCGGGACTCGAGTCGAGCGTTCCGGGACTGCACTTCGTCGGCGCCCCGGCGAGCCTCAGCTTTGGGCCGGTGATGCGATTCGTGGTGGGAACCTGGTATGCCGGCTCGGCCACGGCCGATCGTGTCCTGCGTCGGCGATCGCTGGGCCTTCGGAGGGCGTACCACTGACGATGTCGTCGGCGCAGTGACCGCGACCCTCGGCCGGCTCGATGTGACCAACACCGGCGTGGCGCTTCGCAACGGCGGGCCGCGCCGCCGCGTAATCATCACCGACGCCGAGCAGCGAAGCGTGCTGGCCGCGGCGCGCGGACTCGCGCGCGCAGGATACGAGGTGACCGTGCTCGGCACCGCGCCCAGGCAGCTCTCGTCCTGGTCGCGGGCCTGCCGTCACAGCTTGCTTGTCACCGACCCGCGCGTCGACTGCGGCGGCTTCCGCAGGGATCTCGGTGGCCTGTTGGAGCAGCGGAGCTACGACATCGTGATCCCCGGGACGGAACAGTCGCTCGTCGTCCTCGCCGGCATGTCGCCCCGCGACCTCCACGGCGCCCGGCACGGGGTCGGAAACCCGGCCGCGGTCGAGCGTATCCTGGATCGACGAGTTCTCGGCGCCGCCGCGGACGCGGTGGGGTTGGCGTCGCCACCGACGGTGGTGTGCGAGACGTATGAAGATGCACATGCCGCGGCACGCTGGTTCGACCATCGGGTGGTGGTCAAGCCGGTGAGGTCGGTACATGCCGCTGGCAATGGCTTGCGCTGGCGAAAATCCGCCATGGCGGATGGGCCGCGAGCCTTCCGCCGCGCGATCGACGGAGCGGCCCTGCCCGTGCTGGTTCAACGTCATACGCCACACCGCGCGGTGCTCTCCTTCTCCGGCGTCGCGCACCGCGGCGACCTGTACTCAGGCTGCCTCTCCCGTTATCGACGAAGCTGGCCGCCGGCGGGCGGCGTGGCGGCCTTCGCCGAAACGGTGCTCCCGTCATCGACGCTCGTCGAGCGTGTTACAGAGCTCGTCTCGCAAATCGGAGTAAACGGCATTTTCGAGCTCGAGATGCTCATGCTCGGCGGCGGCCACGCGCCGGCGGCGGTCGACCTGAACCCCCGGGTGTTCGGCACGCTGCCGCTCTCGATCGCCGCCGGGGCGAACCTGCCGGCGACATGGTGCGCGCTGCTGCTCGGCGAGCGGCCCCATGTTGTTTGGGCGGCGCCCAACGTCCGGTACCGGTTCGAAGAGGGCGACTTCCGCTTCCTGCTGCGTCAGGCGCGGCGCCGCCGTCTGGGACTGGCGTTAGGCGCCGTACGACCCCGGGCGCGGACGACCCACGCGCTGTTCAGCAGTCGCGACCCGCTGCCGTTTTTCGCGTGGGCGATAACCGGTGGCCGGACGATCAGGCCACCACGTCACGTCTCGCCAGCCGGCCATCGCTAGCGATCATCGGCGGCCGGAGCTCACTGGCCGCGCGGAAGCACCCGCCAGCCGAACGCGAAGTAGTCGTGGAACCAGCCCGCGCCGGGGCTCATCCGGTCGAGCGTGACGCCGTCGCCGGCGCCGTGGCTGTCGATGCTCCAGCCGTTTCCGAGGTAGATGCCGGTGTGGTAGATGTGCTGCCAGTGGGTGGCCGCGCCGTGCGGGAGCTTGTCGCTCCAGA
>JAICWE010000058.1 GCA_025934955.1 Gemmatimonadales bacterium
CGGGGCCGGCATCGGCGCGGCCGGCGGCGGCGCGAGCGGCCGCGGGGGCAGCGGCTGCCCCGCCACCAGGAGCTTGAGGTCCTCGCCGTCGATCGTCTCGCGCTCGAGCAGCGTGAGCGCGATCCGGTCCAGCAGCTCGCGATTGGCTTCGAGCAGCGTGCGCGCCCGCTCGTAGGCCTCGTCGAGCAGACGCTTCACTTCCTCATCCACCATCTCGGCGGTGCGCTCGGAGACCTCGCGCCGCTGGGCGAACTCCCGGCCGAGGAAGATCTCCTGCTCCCGGTCGCCGACGGCCATCATGCCCACCCGCTCGCTCATGCCGAACTGGGTCACCATGCGGCGGGCGACGTTGGTGGCCTGGTCGATGTCGCTCGCGGCACCGGTGGTGACCTTGTTGGGCCCGAAGATCATCTCCTCCGCGACGCGGCCGCCGAAGCTGATCGCCAGCCGGCCGATGAGCCACTCCTTGGTCTGGCCGTACCGGTCCTTGTCGGGCAGCGACATCATGAGACCGAGCGCGCGCCCGCGCGGCACGATCGTCACCTTGTGGATCGGATCGGAGCCGGCGGTCATGAGCGACACGACGGTGTGCCCCGCCTCGTGGAAGGCGGTGAGCTTCCGCTCGTCCTCGGTGAGCACCAGCGAGCGGCGCTCGACGCCGAGCATCACCTTGTCCTTGGCCTCCTCGAAATCGCTCATGTCCACGAGCGTCTTGTTCTTCCGCGCGGCGAGCACGGCGGACTCATTGACCAGATTGGCGAGGTCGGCGCCGGCCATGCCGGGCGTGCCCTTGGCGAGCACGTCGAGCCGCACGTCGGACGCGAGCGGGATCTTCCGCGTGTGCACCCGCAGGATGCCTTCCCGGCCGCGCACGTCCGGCGCGTCCACCACGATCTGCCGGTCGAAGCGGCCCGGGCGCAGCAGCGCCGGGTCGAGCACGTCGGGCCGGTTGGTCGCGGCGATCAGGATCACGCCGTCGTTGGACTCGAAGCCGTCCATCTCGACCAGGAGCTGATTGAGCGTCTGCTCCCGCTCGTCGTGACCGCCGCCCAGTCCGGCACCACGGTGGCGGCCGACGGCGTCGATCTCGTCGATGAAGATGATGCAGGGCGCGTGCGCCTTGCCCTGCTCGAAGAGATCGCGCACCCGGCTGGCGCCGACGCCGACGAACATCTCGACGAAGTCGGAGCCGGACATGGAGAAGAACGGACGCCCCGCCTCGCCGGCGACGGCCTTGGCGAGCAGCGTCTTGCCGGTGCCCGGCGGGCCCACCAGGAGCGCGCCCTTCGGCAGCCGCCCGCCCAGCCGGGTGAACCGCTGCGGGTCCTTGAGGAACTCGATGATCTCCTGGAGCTCGACCTTGGCCTCGTCGCAGCCCGCGACATCGGCGAAGGTGACCTTCGGCGTGTCGCCCGAGAGCAGCTTCGCCTTGCTCTTGCCGAACGCGAAGGCGCGGCTGCCACCGGCCTGGAGCTGGCGCAGCAGGAAGAACCAGAGCCCGAGGATGACGATCCACGGCAGCGCGGCGATCAGGATCGAGGTGAAGCCGCCCTTCGGCTCGCGCGCGGTGATCGGCACGCCGGCGTCGTCGAGGCGCTTGATGAACGCTTCGCTGTTGGACACCGGGAGGAGGACGGTGAAGCTGCTGACGCTATGCCCATCCTGCGCGACCGGCGTACGGAAGTCGCCCTCCACCCGCTTCCCGTCGTAGATCTCGACGCGCTTGATGTTGCCGCGGTCGAGCTCGTGGCTGAAATCGGTGTAGGAGAACTCTTCCGTCGGACTGCGCTGGCGGCTCATCATCTGGAAGAGCGCAAGCGCCAGCAGCCCGACTAGCAGCCACAGCGCCAGGTTCTTGCTCAGGTTGCCCCAGCTGCCACGCGGGGGACGGGTCGGAAGACGGTCTGCCATTTATTCAAGATCCGCTATGAACGGGAGGTGCCGGTAGTTCTCCGCATGGTCGAGGCCGTAGCCCACCAGAAACGCCGGTGGCGCATCGAAGCCCACGAACCGCAACTCGGCGGGCGGGTCGGCGGCGATGCGCTTGTCCAGCAGCGCGCAGATCGCCAGGCTCCTCGGCTGACGCTCGCCCAGCAGCGCCATCAGCCGCCGGAGAGTGCGTCCCGTGTCAATAATATCCTCAACGAGCAGGATGTGTTTCCCTTTCAGGCGCGTCTCCGGATCGTACAGGAGCCGCACGGTCCCGCTCGAGACCTTCTCCGAGCCGTAGGAGCTCGCCACCAGAAAATCCACCTGCACCGGCCGCTCGATCGTGCGTACCAGGTCGCTCAGGAAGATGAAGCTTCCCTTGAGCAGGCCGAGCACCAGCAGTTCGCCGTCCGGATACGCCGCCGTGATCGCGGCGCCCAGCTCCGCCACCTTCGCGGCGATCGTCGCCTCGCTGAAGACGATCGACTTGACCGGCTTGCCGCCGGTGCGGCGGAGAACGTCAGGCGTGTCCAGCATCGACGCGCAGCGCCTCCGCTCCGGCGGGTGGAACGCGGTGCTCGGAGCGACAGACGCCCGGCACCCAGATGACCGAATTCTCCGCCGCCAGCACCGGCCACTCCGACCGCCGGCTCCGCGGCACCTGCGCCTCCTGAAAGCAGCGCACCAGCGGCCGCCCGCCACGGCCCGCGAGCGGCCGCACACGATCGCCCGGCCGCCACGTGCGCACCTCGAGCGATCCGGGGGCGAACCACGCCGACGCCCCGATGCGACCCTGCCGCTCGGGCGCGGGCTCCGTGCGCCAGCGGAGGATCCAGTCCCCCCAGCGACACTCGCCGCTCGTTCCGGTCACCGTCCGCGCTTCGATCGTCGCGCCGGTGGCCCGCGCGATCCGCAGCCGATCGAACGTCAGCTCCGCCTGCCACCGCGCGGCCAGCGGCACCGATCGCCCACTCGCGCCGCGCTGCACCAGCCGCAGCACCGCCGCCGCCCGCCGGGGGCCGAGCACGCAGCCGACCCGTCGCGCCGCAGCGCGAATCACCGCCGATGCCAGGGCCGAATCATACCCCCTGAGGGGATGGGCAGCAACGGAAATTCCGTCGCGGTCGCTCCGTGTTTCCAGGCCTAGAACCTCGAGCGCGGCGTCCCACGCCGCGCGGTCGTCGGCCGCCTGATGCGCGGTCCGGAGCACCCGCCGATCCAGCTCCGGCAGGCGGGCCCGAAGCAACGGCAGCGCGGTGCCGCGGAGCCATGAGCGAAGATGGCGCGGATCGGCGTTGGCCGGGTCGGACCACGTCGGGAGCGCGCGCGTGCGCACGTGGTGGGCCAGCTCGTCGCGGCGGAACGACAGCAACGGACGCACAATGAGGCCCCGCGCCGGCGCCATTCCCGCGAGCCCCGCGGGGCCCGAGCCGGCGAGCAGGCGCATGACCACGGTCTCCACCTGATCGTCGGCGTGATGGGCGGTGAGCAGCGCGACCGCGCCGCGACGCTCGGCCGCTTCGGAAAGCGCGGCGTAGCGGGCGGCGCGGGCGGCCGTCTCGCCGGCCGCCGATCCGAGCGCCAGCGTCACCAGCTCGAAGTCGAGCGCGTAGCCGGCCGCGAGAGTGCGCACCAGCTCCGCCGCGGCGCGGCTCTCCGGATCGATGCCGTGATCGACGTGGGCGACGACGAGCTGCAGTGAGTGGGAGTCAGCGGTGGCGACGAGAAGGTCGAGCAGTGCCACGGAATCGGCGCCACCCGAGACCGCGACCAACGCGGGCCCGGACGGCAGATTGAGCGAGGCGAGATGTCGCCGCACGCGCTCGACGAGTTCCATGCCTCAATCTAGCGCGCGGCGCCGCATCCCGGGGTTACGGCACCGGCACGGCGTAGTCGCACCAGTTGAGCAGCGCCGCAAGGTCTCTCGCCATCCGCTCGGTGGGCACGGCCAGCATGAATGTGCCGCACTGCACCACCGGCCACGCCTCGGGGCCGAAGGCGACGGCGAACGGCGCACGGAAGATCGTGGCGCGCCACGGCCCGCGAAGCTGCGCATCCATTGCCACGCCGAGCCGCCGGGCCTGCTCGACCAGCCGCTCGAAAAGCCGGAGCGCCACCGGCTCCGGCGTCGCCGGCAGCTCGTCACCGGCTTCTGTGGTTCCCACCAGCTCGCGCACCAGCGAGCTCACGTCGTGTCGCTGCATCGCTGCATCCTTCGCCGCTCAGGTGCGGGGGCCGGGCGCCTCGGCCGCATCGAGCGGAAAGCGCGGAATCCGCGCGGAGAAGTTGCTGCCGTCGGCCCGCACGAAATAGTACTCGCCCTCCATGTGGCCGCTGGCCGACTTGAGCACGCAGAAGCTCTGGTACTCGTGCACTCGGCCGGGTGCGATGACCGGCTGCTCGCCGATGACGCCGTCGCCCCGCACCTCGGTATCGAGGCCGACGCTGTCGTGAATGAGCCAATGGCGCGCCAGCAGCTGGGCCGCCTGCCCGCCGACGTTTTCGATCCGCACCCCGTACGCGAAGACGAAGTGCTGCTGGTCGGGGCGGCTCTGCTCGGGCAGGAAATGCGGCCGGACGGTGATCCGGATGCCGCTGCTTTCACGATAGAAGAAGCTGCGCGCCATCGAATGGAAGATATGGTGAACCGCGCCGCGTGCGCGAGCCCTGCCGCGTCGGGGCGGGACGCTAGCGGACGCGGTCCGCGAGATCGCGGAGCTCTTCCGCCGGTGCACGGCCATGCACGTAGAGCAGGACGTCGCCGATCATGAGACGCGGGCCCGCCGGCCCGGCGCCGGGCTCGCGCGGCTGGCCCACCAGCGTGCGCACCCGCTGCTGGTCGAGCATGACGAGCGCGCCGCTCTGGCTGATGTAGCCCACCCGCACCACCGGCCGCGTGGGGTCGGCGCCGGGGACGGCGCTCCCGTCGACCGCGCCGACCGCGAGGGCGCGCATGCCGTCGATCACGTGCACCGGCTCGCCCAGCATCTTCTCGGCTTCGTCGAGGCCGATGCGGCGCTCGAGACCGAGCTGCTCGTCGAGGCTGGGCGGCTTGGGCGCCGGGGGCGTGGACGTCACGGTGTCGGCCCGCGCACTGTCGGGCCGTGTGGTATCGGAGCCGGCGCTGTTCCCCGCCGACGGCGCGGCCCCGGCAGTGGTGCCCGGCGCGGTCGCGGCGGCGCCGCGACTGGTCGTGCCGCCGCTCCGCCCGCGCGAGCGGTCGAGTTGCGCCGTCGCCTCCGCGGCGCGCTGACGACGGATCTCCCGATCCAGATCGGCGGTCGCGCGCGCGGCCGCCTCACGATCGGGCGAAAGCGGCTTCTGCGCTGCCGGCCGCGCGGGCGCGGGACTCGTTGCGCGCGGCGTCTTCGTCGGCACGGCCGGCGGAGCGCTGTCGCGCGCCGCAGTGCGACGCGCGGCGGCGCTGTCCGTTGCCACGGCCGATGGCTTCGGCGCAGGCGACGCGGGAGCCACCGGCGGCGGCGCGCCTGCCGGAGCCGACGTCGCTGCCGGCGCGCGCGACGTGTCGCCCGAGTCGCCCGGATCGAGACTGTCGGCCGCGATGCGCATGGCGAGCTCAGCCGGACTCAGCGTGTCGCTCCGCACCGCGGTGGCCGCGCGGCCGCCGAGCGTGTCGGCGTGAACGGCGCGGGCACCCCGGTCGCCCGGCGCGAAGCTCACGTCGCCCAAGCCGGTGCCGCGGCGCGCGCTCGAGATGCCCCAGGCAACGCCGAGCAGCAGCACGGCGGCGACCGCGAGCAGCAGCCCCGGTCGGACGCCGCGACGGCGCGGACGGCGAAGCGGCGGCCGCGGGTCTTCCGGCGGCAGCGGGATGAGGACGATGGGCTCGGGCGGAACGGATGGGCTGGGGGACGGCCCGCCGCGCTCGTCGCGATGCGGATTGCCGCGCTCCGCGCGATGCGGATCGGGATCGCGCGGGCGATCGCCGCCGGCGTCACGCACGGCATCGGCGTTGTCGAGGGCGGCGACCAGACGGCTGGTCTCCTCCATCATGCGCTGCGTACTTGCGAGCTGCGCCGCGCAGGCGGCACACTCGGCGAAATGCGCCTGCACCTCGCGGCGGCGCTCGGGTTCGAGCGTGCCGTCGAGCAACTCGTGCAGGGTGTCCGCGCTGACGTGCGTCATGTGGTCATCTCCGTCCGGCCCCATCCGCGCTTAAGATAGCCGGTCCGCACGCGACCGGCCCCTCGCCAGGGATGATGGCGACGGCCCCGCGCGCGGACGCAGACGTGATAGACATACAAAAGACGAGTCGGGCGAACGGGGATGTGCGGCAGATCACGTCGGCGGCGGCAACGGCGACGGCGACAGAAAAGGACGATAGCAGGGGCGGGACTCCAGCCGAAGGCCGAGTCCCAAAGAAAACGCCCCGGCGGAGCCGGGGCATAGCAGGGGCGGGACTCGAACCCGCGACCCCGGCATTATGAGTGCCGTGCTCTAACCAGCTGAGCTACCCTGCCGTTCCACGCGGCCGCAATCGCCTCGGGCGCCGCCGCGGGCGAAACGCACGCAATGCTAGCGGCCGCTGGAGCGAGCGTCAAGGTTCTCCGTCGGGCACGATGCGATAGAGAAACTCGCCCTTCCGGATCATGCCGAACGACTCGCGCGCGATGCGTTCCTGCACCTTGGGATCACGCTCGATGAGCTGCGCCTCGCGACCGAGCGAGTCCACCATCCGGCTGAGCTCGGCGACCCGGGTCCGCTCGGCGCGCTCCCGGCTGCGGAGCGCGAGCCAGTCGAGGGTCGAGAACTCCCCGCCCTGCACCGCGAACACCAGCGCGAGCAGCACCACGGCGAGCACGGCCCAGCGGGTGCGGCTCACAGCGGGTACATGTCGCGGCCCGGGTAGTGGGCGAGCTCGCCGAGCTCCTCGGCGATGCGGAGCAGCTGATTGTACTTGGCGGTGCGATCGGTGCGGCTCGCGCTGCCGGTCTTGATCTGCCCCGCACCGGTGGCAACGGCGAGATCGGCGATGAAGGTGTCCTCGGTCTCGCCCGAGCGATGCGAGATCACGACGCCGTAGGCGCTGCCCTTTGCCAGCTCGATGCACTGGAGCGTTTCGGTGAGCGTGCCGATCTGGTTCACCTTCACCAGGATCGCGTTGGCGACGCCCTCCTCGATTCCGCGGCCGAGCCGGTCCACGTTGGTGACGAAGATGTCGTCGCCGACGAGCTGCACCCGGTCGCCCAGCCGCTCGGTGAGCGCGGCCCAGCCGTCCCAGTCGTCCTCGGCGAGCCCATCCTCGATGGACACGATCGGATAGCGGTCGCACCAGCCCTGATACAGGTCGATCATCCCCTCGGCGCTGAGCCGCCGGCCATCGCTCTTCTTGAAGACATACTCGCCGTCCTGGTAGAACTCCGACGCGGCGGGATCGAGCGCGAGCGCGATGTCGCGGCCCGGCTCGTAGCCCGCGGCCTGAATCGCCTGCACCACCATGTCGAGCGCCGCCTCGTTGGACGGAAGCATCGGCGCGAAGCCGCCCTCGTCACCCACCGCGGTCGAGAGCCCGGCCTTCGTCAACACCTTCTTCAACGCATGGAAGGTCTCGACGCCCATGCGCAGCGCGTCGGGGAAGGTGTCGGCCCCGATCGGCACCACCATGAATTCCTGCGCGTCCACGTTGTTCGACGCGTGCGCGCCGCCGTTCAGGATGTTCATCATCGGCACCGGCAGCACGCGGGCCATCGGGCCGCCGAGATAGCGGTAGAGCGGCAGGCCGCAGTCGCTCGCCGCCGCGCGCGCAACCGCCAGCGAGATGCTGAGGATCGCATTGGCGCCCAGCTTGCTCTTCGTCGGCGTGCCATCGGCATCCATCATCTCCGCGTCCACCGCGATCTGGTCGGCCGCCGCCATGCCCTCGAGCCGGGGGCCGAGCACCTCGTTCACATTGCGCACGGCGGCGGTCACGCCCTTCCCGAGATAGCGCTTCGCATCGCCGTCGCGCAGCTCGATCGCCTCGTGCTCACCGGTGGAGGCGCCACTCGGCACGGCGGCGCGGCCGGTGGCACCGCTGGACAGCGTCACGTCGGTTTCGACGGTCGGATTGCCGCGGCTGTCGAGGATCTCGCGCGCGTGCACTTCGATGATGGTACTCATGGGCCCGGAGTTGTTCGCGGTGGACGGGACGGCGGGACGCGCGCAACCTATGCGCGGGTGGACGGAGCGGCAAGCGGACGGTGCACGACGCTCGCGCGGCGCAAGTCAGGCGAAATGATCGTAGCCGCCGAGCGAGTACGGACGCCCGTGCAGCTCGCAACGGACGCCGCGGCCCGCCGAGACGGCGCCGATGCGGGTGAGTACCGTGCCGGTTGCCGCGTGACACGCTGCGGCATCGGCCGCGTCAAACCCGGGAGGCAGCGCGGCGAGCAGCTCGTAGTCCTCGCCGCCGGCCGTCGCGAACGCCGCCGACGGTACGCCCAGTCGCGCCGCTTCGGCGTCCACTCCGGGCGCGATCGGCACCTGCGCGAGGTCGATCTGCACGGCGACCGCGGATGCGGCGGCGAGATGGCCGGCGTCACCGGCGAGTCCGTCGCTCACGTCGATCATCGCGCGCGCGCCATGCGCGGCGAGCCAGCAGCCGGCGGCGATGCGCGGAGCGGGGCGGGCAAAGGCGGCGCGAGCGTCCGGCAGCGGCGCATCGCCGCGCTCCCACGCGACGAGCGCCGCGCGCGCCGCGCCTAACGCACCGGTCACCCACAGGCCGTCACCGGCGATCGCACCCCGCCGGCTGACGGGCGACCGGGCACGGCCCACCACCGTGACCGCGACGGTCCACGTCGGCGCCCGCGTGAGATCGCCGCCGAGCACCGCCGCGCCGCACGACGCGGCGGCATCGCCGGCGCCGCGCATGAGCGCGGTCACGTCCTCCTCGGCCACGCCGGCGGGGACGCCCACGGCCGCCAGGAGCCCGACCGGCTCCGCGCCTTCCGCCGCGAGATCGGAGAGCGCCGCGGCCGCCGCGCGCCAGCCGATCTCCCCGGCCGTGAGCCATGCGCGGCGGAAGTGTACGTCTTCGATGGAGAGGTCGGTGGAGAGAACGAGGGTGTCGCCGGTGGGAAGCGGGATCAGTGCGCAGTCGTCGTCGAAGGAGCCAGCATCGGCGCCGAGCGCCGTGGCGATGGCGCGGATGCGGTCGAACTCGGCGCCGACGCCGAGCCCGGTCACGGCCGAATCGCGTCGCGGCTCCAGCGCACCAGCCCGGAGTCGGTCGCCACCCACACGTACTCGGCATCCACCGCGATGTCGCGGATCGGGCCGGGATTCTCACCGTTGATGAGCGGGCGCAGCGGCGGCGTCTTGAGCCGCGCAAAGGCGAGCCCCCGGTCGCCGCCGATCCAGAAGCCGTCGCCGTCGAGCGCGAAGGCGCGGAGCCGGCCGAGCAGGGAGGAGAGCGTCGGGCCCAGCGTCCACTGCCCGCCCTTCGGATCGCGCCAGAGCAACTGGTCCTGCGATAGCGCCACCAGCGTGTCACCCATGAAGTGGAGGCCCACGATGGGCACCTGCAGCGACGCCGACGCGCCCACCGACTTGGGTCGCAGCAATCCCTGCTGCCCCGGCAGCGCGGCGTAGACGCCCTGCGCCGTGCCGACCCAGGTCGTGTCGCCCGCGACGGCGACCGCGTACGCGGCATCGGCGAAGTCAGGCGCGAGCCGGCGCACACCGGCTGAATCGCCGATGCGCGCAAGGCCGTGCGCGGTGCCCACCGTGATCATGCCATGGCGCGACGTGACGGCGAACACGCGGCTGTCGGGGAGGCCGCGGCCTTCGTCGTAGAGCTGCACTCGGCCGGTGGCCGGTTCGATCCGCGCGACCCCGGCGTCGGTTGCCGCCCAGAGCGCGGCGCCCTGGCCCACGAGCTGCCGCGCCTGGCCGAAGTGCAGGCCGAACGTGCTGGAGCCGGTGATCGTGCGAAACTCACTGAGATCGGACGCGACGTAGGTGACCGCGGCGTCGGACTGCGGACTCCGCTCGGTGACGACCCACACTCCGCCCGGCGCGGCGAAGACGGCGCCGGCGCGATCGCCGGTAAGACCGAACGTCAGGCGCTGCGGCAGCGCTGCGCCGGCCTGGAGGTAGAGCAGCCCTGCCCCCCAGGTCCCGACGTACCAGCCGCGGCGGTCGAACGATTGCGCGGCGCTGGTGTAGCGCACGTCGCGCAGATGGGGATCGAGCAGGATTTGCGCGCTGTTGGCCTGGAGTGTCGGGTTGGCCTGGATCGCCTCCTCGACGCTCGTCGGCCGCACCGCGCGCGCGGGGGGGTGAAGCGCAGGCATGGCGGCACCGCCGACGCGCGGCACCGTGACCCATCCGCCGTTGGTGAGCAGGTACACACCGATGACCGGGTCGCTCAGGTCGAACGCGATGTCGCGCACGCCGCCCACGACGCCGCTGTCCCACTGGCGCAGCTCGGGCGAGAAGTGGACCCAGCCGTCGCTCCGCGCGATCCAGAGGGTATTGTCCAGCGGATCGGCCAGCGCGCCGATGACGCGACCGAGCGTCCCGGCCTCCGGCGGATCGTATGGCGGATCCCAGTGCTGCACCAGCGGATTCCACAGCAGCACCGCCGTCGGCGTGACGACGTACACCCGGTCCGGCGTCGTCGCGACGGCGCTGACCCGGGAGAAGTCACCAAGCACCGTGCGTTCGGCGGGCGTCCAGTCGCGCGCGCCGTGCTGCGCCGCCGCGGGCCGGGCCACGAGAGCCAGGGCGAGCGCCATGCCGGGAACGAGGACGAACGGCCGGAGCGGCGAGCGCGAACGTCGAGAGAGCATGCGGAAATCTACGCGGCAGTCGGCGGCGGCGCGTCGCTCAGCTCGCCCGCGGCCGGCCGAGCTCCAGGAGCACGGGCGGCCGCGGCGCCGGCGGCACGAGACGCAGCGTGTCCCACTCGCGCCAGAGATCGGGCAGCGCGTGGACGACATCGGCGGGACGGAGCGCACGCGCGGTGACCCGACGGGCGCCGAGGTCGGCGGCGCGGCCCAGCGCCTGGGCGCCTAACGCCGCGGCGATCTCCGGCTCGTGCGCCTGCGCCAGCGCGGTGCCGACCAGGCCGGCGAGCACGTCGCCGCTGCCGCCGGTCGCCAGGCCGGGGTTGCCCGCGGCTATCGTAAGCGTCGGCCGGCCGGCGCGCGCAACGACCGTCGGCACGCCCTTCAGCAGCACCGTCGCACTGGTGCGCTCGGCCGCCGCTTCCGCCGCGCTCCACGGGTCGAGCTCGGCAGTGCCGGCGAGATCCGGAAACAGCGCGCGAAACTCGCCGCGATGCGGCGTCAGCACGACTGGACGAGTCGCCGTCAGCGCCCCGACCAGATCCGGCGAGTCGGCGAACGCGATGAGCGCGTCGGCGTCGAGCAGGGCGCGCGGTGCGGCTTCCACCAGCGTGCGCACGAGGCCGCGGCGGTTGGGCGCGCGCCCGAGCCCCGGGCCGATCACCAGCGCATCGGCGCGGTGCACCAGATCGAGCAACGCGTCTCCCGGCGGATCGTCGAAGGAGTGCGCGAGCGTCTGCACGTCGGGTTCCCCCGCGACGAGCACCGCGATAGTGTCGGCCGGAGCCACGGCGTGCACCAGTCCGGCGCCGCCGGCGAATGCGGCGCGCGCCGCCATGCGCACGGCACCCGCCATGCCCGCCGCACCGCCGACGATGACCACGCGGCCGCGGGTGCCCTTGTGCGCCGAGGCGGAGAACGGCGCAAGCCACGCCGCCGCGTCGGCGTCCTCCACCAGCAGCGGCGCCGGCTGGTCGAGCGCCAGGTGGCCGATGTCCACCACGATCACGTCCCCCACTTCATCCCGCGCGAGCAGATGGCCACGCCGCAGCGCGCCGAAGGTGATGGTGAGATCGGCGCGAGGCGCACCGTGTCCGACACCGGTCAACAGATCCAGGCCGGTCGGCCCGTCCACCGCGACGACCGGCAGCTCGAGATCGAGCGCGCGCTCGAGCAGCGCCGCGATCGGCGCGCGGGGCGCCCCGCTCGCCCCGGTGCCGAGCAGCGCGTCCACCACGAGCCCGAGCCGAGGCCACGGCCCGTCGGGCGCCACCTCGCGAACGCCGTCGCCCCGCGCGAGTGTCGCCATGTGACGCGTGAGCTCGGCCGGCTCGCCCGGCGCCGAGGCGAGCCACACCGGTGCGCCGGCGCGATGCAGCGCCCGCGCGATGACCCAGCCATCACCCCCGTTGTGGCCGGGCCCCGCGGCCACGAGCACGCCGCCGCGGGTCGCCTCGGGAAACCGCGCGGCCACCAGCGCGGCTGACGCGCGACCCGCGCTTTCCATCAGCGTGGCGAGCGCGACGCCGTGGTGCGACGCGTGCTGGTCCCAGGCAGCGGACTGATCGGGTGCGAGGATGGGGAGCATGCGCCGCCGGCGGAGGGATCGTTCGCTGTCGCTCAGGAGGATACCGGCGCCGTGATCGACGGGCCTGGCGTCACTTGTACGATTGGCCGATCACCCGTCCGAACGAAATCTCACCGTTGTCGATCCGAAGATTGAAGCCGCAGTCGGGATTGGTGCAGACCCACGCCTTGAAGGTGATCGGCGCGCCCTCACGGCCGTAGTCGGACAGCGGAATGAGTTTTCCCTGCTGGCACTTCTGACACGCCGGCCAGTCCCGCAACTCCTCCATATCCCCTCCCCCCGCGCAGCCGCGCGATCAGTCAGCTCCCCCGGCCCTGCACTCCGTGCCAGCGGTAATCGTCGCGGAACGCCGAATGGAAATCGTAGACGCCCGCGAAATCTTCCTCCGCGTCGCCCGGCTGCGTGGTGAGCAGCCCGACGGCAACCAGCGTGTAGACGATGCGCCCGACGTCGTCGGTGCGCGTGATGCCCCAGAAGCCCAGCACCTCGAGGGCGAGCAGGCCGAACTGCGCGACCGCGAAGTCGCGGCAGGCCCACGCCAGCTCCGCGCCGGTCACGTGCCGGCGCACCTCGAGACGGGACTGAAGAAACTCGATCGCGGCGAGCACGAAGAGATAGCCGCGATCGTGAAAGCGGCCGTCGTGGGCCCGGATGCGGGCCAGCACGTCGTCGGCGAACTGCAGGTCGTTCATCTGACTCCAGGTGATGCGGCGCTGCGGCGCGACGCTGCCGGCCCGGCGGCGCGGTAGAGCGGAAAGGCGGACGTGAGCGTCTCGACGTCGCGCCGCACCTTGGCAAGCGCGGCCTCGTCGTGCTGCTGCGAGAGGGCCCGATCGATGAGATCGGCGATGCGCCCCATCTCCTTCACGCCCATGCCGCGCGTGGTGACCGCCGGCGTCCCGATGCGGATGCCGCTGGTGACGAAGGGCGACTGCGGATCGTCCGGCACCGTGTTCTTGTTGACCGTGATCGCCGCCCGGCCGAGCACCGCCTCGGCGACCTTGCCGGTGAGGTTCTTGGGACGGAGGTCCACCAGCATCAGATGGCTGTCGGTGCCGCCGGAGACGATCGCGTAGCCGCGATTCGTCAGGCCCCTGGCCAGCGCCTTCGCGTTGTCCACCACCTGGCGGCTGTACTGCTTGAAGTCATCGGTCAGCGCCTCGCCGAACGCGACGGCCTTCGCGGCGATGACGTGCTGAAGCGGGCCGCCCTGGGTGCCGGGGAACACCGACTTGTCAATCGCCTTGGCGTACTCGGCGGTGCTGAGGATGAGACCCGCGCGGGGGCCCCGGAGCGTCTTGTGGGTGGTGCTGGTGACGACCTGCGCGTGCGGCACCGGTGACGGATAGACGCCGCCGGCCACCAGCCCCGCGAAGTGCGCCATATCCACAAGGAAGATCGCGCCCACCTCGTCCGCGATGCTGCGGAACGCGGCGAAGTCGATGATTCGTGCATACGCGCTGCCGCCCGCGATGATGAGCCTGGGCCGCTCGCGCCGCGCCTGCTCGCGCACCTGGTCGTAGTCGATCCGGCCGGTGGCGGGATCCACGCCGTAGTGCACCGCGCGCCAGATGGTACCGCTGTGGTTTACCGCCGCGCCGTGCGACAGATGGCCGCCGTGCGGCAGCGACATGCCCATGATGGTCTCGCCGGGCTTCACCACCGCCATGAACGCGGCGAAGTTGGCCTGCGCCCCCGAGTGCGGTTGCACGTTGGCGTGCTCGGCGCCGAAGAGCTGCTTGAGCCGGTCGATGGCGAGCTGCTCGATCTGGTCCACCACCTCGCACCCGCCGTAGTAGCGCCGGCCCGGATAACCCTCGGCGTACTTGTTGGTGAGCGGCGTGCCCATGGCATCGATGACCGCGCGGCTCGCGAAATTCTCGCTGGCGATCAGCTCGAGGCCTTGCTGCTGCCGGCGCAGCTCCTGGTCGATCAATCGTGCCACCGTCGGGTCGGCGACGCGGAGCGGTGCGTTATGGTCGAGCATCGATGTCACTCCCGGTCAATCTTCCGCACCCGTCGTTCGTGGCGTCCGCCCTCGAACGGCGTGGTGAGCCAGGTCCTGAGGATCTCGAGCCCCTGCTGCTCGGTGACGAACCGGGCCGGCAGCACGAGGATGTTGGCGTCGTTGTGCTCGCGGGCGAGCCGTGCGATCTCCGGCGTCCACGCCACCGCCGCCCGCACGCCGGGGTGCCGGTTGGCCGCGTACGACATGCCGAGGCCGCTGCCACACAGCAGCACGCCGCGTGCTGCGTCGCCGTGCTCCACCCGGTCCGCCACCTGGTGGGCGTAGTCGGGATAGTCGGTGGACGCTCCGGAGTCGGTGCCGAGATCGAGCGGCCGATAGCCCAGCCGCTCCAGTTCCGCCACCAGCCGCTGCTTCAACTCGAACCCGGCGTGGTCCGCACCGACCGGAATGACCTCAGGCATATGCCAATCTACAAGAAATGCCCGAGGGGCAAGAGGGGGCCGCGGTGTGCGTCGGCCGCCTTGCTATTTGCGTCCGCCGCCCATCCACATCCGGTCGAGTCCGGCCACGGCGGCGATGCGCTGCTCGGCCAGCCGGTCGGCGGCGCGGTAGGTGGGAATCCGCTCCTCCCTGGCAATCTGGAAGATGCGGTAGATGGAGTCGTAGATCTCGCCGGCCTTCTTCCTGGCCCGCTGCTCCGGCCAGTGGTGCAGTTCGCCGTACACGTTGATGACGCCGCCGGCGTTGATCACGTAGTCCGGCGCGTAGGCGATGCCCTTCTGCTCGAGCACGTCGCCATGGCGCGGCTCGGCCAGTTGGTTGTTGGCGCCGCCGGCGACGATCTCGACCTTGAGCCGTGGGATGGTGTCGTCATTGATCGTGGCGCCGAGCGCACAGGGCGCGTAGATGTCGGCCGGCTGATCGTAGATCGTATCAGGTGCCACCGACGTCGCGCCCATCTCGGTCACGATGCGCCTGGCTTTGTCGGCGTCGATGTCGGTGATGATGATGCGGGCGCCTTCCGCGTGCAGGTGCTGGCAGAGGTAGTACGCCACCTTGCCCGCCCCCTGCACCGCGACCGCCCGGTCGGCCAGGCTGTCGTTCCCCCAGCGCCACTTCGCCGCCGCCTTCATCCCCTTGTACACGCCGTAGCCGGTGACGGGTGACGGGTCGCCCGAATAGCCCATGAGCCCGGAGACGTGGTCGGTCTCCAGCCGCACGAACTCCATGTCCTCGGGGCTGGTGCCGACGTCCTCCGCCGTGATGTAGCGCCCGCCGAGCGTCTGGATGAAGCGGCCATGCGCGCGGAACAGCGCCTCGCGGTCGGCGCGCTTGTTGTCGCCGATGATCACCGACTTGCCGCCGCCCAGATTGATCCCGGCGCAAGCCGACTTGTACGTCATGCCGCGCGCCAGTCGCAGGGCGTCGGTGATCGCCTCGTCGGTGCTGGCGTAGTTCCAGAAGCGCGTTCCGCCGAGCGCCGGCCCGAGCGTCGTATCGTGGATCGCGATGATGCCGCGATAGCCGCACGACGGATCGTGGCAGAGGACGAGCTGCTCGTGGCCGAGCTTCTGAATGGTACCGAAGGTGTCCAAACCGTCCCCCTTACTTCGTCCCGTAGTCGTAGAACCCCTTGCCCGTCTTCCGTCCGAGGTCGCCGGCTGCGACCATCTTCTTCAGCAGCGGGCAGGCGCGGTACTTGTCGTCGCCCAGGCCGCGGTGCAGCACCTCGAGGATGGCGAGACACACGTCGAGGCCGATGAAATCCGCCAGCGCGAGCGGGCCCATCGGGTGCGCCATGCCGAGCTTCATGACGGTGTCGATCGCCTCGGGCGCGGCGACGCCCTCCATCACGCAGAAGACCGCCTCGTTGATCATCGGCATCAGCACCCGGTTGGCGACGAAGCCGGGATAGTCGTTCACCGCGACCGGCGTCTTGCCGAGCGCCACGGCGGTGTCCATGACGCTGCGGGTGGTCCCGTCGCTCGTCGCCTGCCCGCGGATCACCTCGACCAGCTGCATCACCGGTACCGGATTCATGAAGTGCATCCCGATCACCTGCGCCGGCCGCCTGGTCCGCGCGGCGATCTCGGTGATGGAAATCGAGCTGGTGTTGCTCGCGAGGATCGCGTCAGCCGCCGCGACGCGGTCGAGCGTCTCGAAGATGGCGAACTTGACGGCGGGGTTCTCGGTCGCGGCCTCGATGACGAGCGAGGCGCCGGCCGCGGCATCGAGCTGCGTCTCCGCA
>JAICWE010000041.1 GCA_025934955.1 Gemmatimonadales bacterium
CACCAGCACCAGCGCCGCGCCGGCCTCCCGGCGCGCAACCAGCGCGGCGCGGAGCGTCTCAGCCGCGGCGGCATCGAGTCCGGTGAACGGTTCGTCCAGCAGCAGGAGCCTGGGATCGGTGAGGAACGCACGCGCGAGCGCCGCGCGCTGGAGCATGCCACGGCTCAGCCGCCGCGGCGAATCACCCGCACGCGCCTCGAGGCCCATGCCGGCGAGCGCCGCGCGGGCGCGGTCGGCCGGCCGGTCGAGACCGTAGAGCCGGGCGGCGAAGGCGAGATTTTCCAGGAGGGTCAGATCGTCGTAGAGCAGCGGGCGGTGAGAGACGTAGCCGATCGGCCGGCGCGACTCGGGATCGGCGGCGCGCACCGCGCGGCCCAGCACCGCGAGGGTGCCCGCGCTCGGCCGGAGCAGGCCGGCCAGCACTCGGAGCAGCGTCGTCTTCCCGGCGCCGTTAGGCCCGACGACGAGCAGCGACTCGCGCGGCGCGAGCCGGAGGTCCACCCCGGCGAGCGCGCGGGTGGCGCCGTAGCGCCGCGCCAGTCCCACCGCCTGCACCACCGCGCCGCCGAGCGGCTCAGACGACGGCATCAATGCGCGCGGCGAGCTCGTCGGGTCGGAAAGGTTTGACGATGTAGTCGGAGTACGGCAGGTCGAGCACCTTGAGCTGCGGCTGGATGCTCATGTAGGCAGTGGTGATGATCACCGGAAGCCGCGGCTGGACCGTGCGGATGCGGCGAAGCAGCTCGACGCCATCGGTGTCGGGGAGGCGCATGTCGAGCACCGCGACGTCGGGCCGGGTTTCCTCGAGCTTGCGCATCGCCTCCGCGCCGCTCGCGGCGAACACCAGGTCGTACCTCGGATTGAAATGCCGTTCGTATGTCATCCGCAGCGCCGGCTCGTCCTCGACGATCAGGACGCGACGGCGCGGGCTCTTGTCATTCATGCCCTGCACCCCGACGATGAAGCGGCCCGGGAGGGTGAGCCTGTGAGACAGTTACACTAACCACACGGGGGGATGCCGTCCATCCCGCCGGCGTCGCAGCTACGGCATCGCGAGCAGCGGCTCGAACGCGAAGAGGTCGTCGAGCTTGGTGAGATGGAGCAGGAACCGGAGCTCGTCGCTCGGGTTGCGGAGGACGATGCCCTGCCGCCGCTCGGCGGCGCGCCGCTGCACCAGCATGAGCGCGCCGAGGCCGGCCGAGTCCACATGCCGCGTCGCGGTGAGATCGATCACGAGGCAGCCGCTGCCTTCGGGCAGCGCCTCGAGCTGTTCGATCGCATCCTTGCGGAACTCGACTCGCGTCTCGAGACCGAGAGTCCCGGGCGCCTGCAGCGCGCGGCTGGGGCCGTGCATCGCGTTCATCCATCCTCCGTCCACAGTGCCCGACGGAGAGAGCACGCACGACCGTCCCATCGCGGTACGGTCGTCCACCTTCGGCAACCGAGCCATCTCGCCACCGGCGCGTCCGGCGAGACCTCTGGTTTTGCGGCCCCGAATCGCTTCGGGTGTGCTCTTGTCGGGCGGACCAGGTTGATCGTCTGTCCAGCAGGTGCGACCGCTCGTCGGGCGAAACCGGTGCCAGCATCATAAGGGGTTGTTCACCGCGCAGTTGCCGCCGCGCCATCCGGCTCCCTCGAGACCGTCGCACCGCACTCCGCCGTGGAGTGACGCAAAAAGAGGAAAGCAGTATGTTGGACGCCGGACCTCACGCCGAACGGGACCGCATGACCGATCAGATCGCCACTCTGCTCTCCGAGCAGCGCCGCTTCCCGCCACCGCAAGCTTTTGCAGCCCACGCCATCGCGCAGCCCGCGCTCTACGAGGAGGCGGCGCGCGATCGCCTTGCCTTCTGGGAAAACGAAGCGCGGGCCCTCGACTGGATACGTCCGTGGACGACGACGCTCGAGTGGCGGCTGCCGCACGCGAAGTGGTTCGTCGGCGGGCAGCTCAACGTCGCCGCCAACTGCATCGACCGCCATCTGGCCGGGCCGCGCCGCAACAAGGCCGCGATCATCTGGGAAGGCGAGCCGGGCGACCGCCGCGTGCTGACCTACTGGGAGCTCGCACGCGAGGTGGGCCGCGCCGCCAACGCCCTCAAGCGGCTCGGCGTCCGTCGCGGCGACCGCGTCGCCATCTACCTGCCGATGATTCCCGAAGCGGCGATCGCGATGCTCGCGTGCGCCCGCATCGGCGCCGTCCACTCGGTGGTCTTCGGCGGCTTCTCCGCCGAGTCGCTGCGCGACCGGATCAACGACGCGCAGGCGGTGGCGCTCATCACCGCCGACGGCGGCTACCGTCGCGGGCAGATCGTGCCGCTCAAGCGCTTCGCCGACGAGGCCATCGCCGAGTGCCCGAGCATCCGCCACGTGATGGTGGTGCAGCGACGCCCGGGCGGCGCCGGCGACGAGTCGTTTGCCGAGATGAAGGAGGGGCGCGACCACTGGTGGCACCGGCTGCTCGACCCGGAGAACCCGCACTGCCCGGCGGAAGCGATGGACGCGGAGGATCTGCTGTTCATCCTCTACACCTCCGGCACCACCGGCAAGCCGAAGGGCATCGTCCACACCACCGGCGGCTATCTCACCCAGGTCACCAGCACGACCAGGTACGTCTTCGACCTGCGCGACGACGACGTCTTCTGGTGCACCGCCGACATCGGCTGGGTCACGGGACACAGCTACGTGGTGTACGGCCCGCTGGCGAACGGCGCGACGGTGCTGATGTACGAGGGCGCGCCCGACTGGCCCGAGCGCGACCGCTTCTGGAAGCTGGTGGCGCGCTGGGGTGTGACGGTGTTCTATACCGCGCCCACCGCGATCCGCGCGTTCATGAAATGGGGCACCGACCACCCGGCGCGCCACGACCTCTCGACCCTCCGGCTGCTCGGCTCGGTGGGCGAGCCGATCAACCCCGAGGCGTGGATCTGGTACCGGAAGCACATCGGGGGCGGGCGCTGTCCCATCGTGGACACCTGGTGGCAGACCGAGACCGGCGGGATCATGATCACGCCGCTCCCGGGAGTCACCGTGACCAAACCGGGATCGGCAACGGTGCCGTTTCCGGGTATCGGCGCGGAGCTGGTGGACACGACCGGCAAGGCGCTGCCGAAGGGCGGCGGCTTCCTCACGCTCACCGAGCCGTGGCCCGGAATGCTCCGCACGATCTACGGGGACGACGATCGCTACCGCGAGACCTATTGGAGCCGCTTCCCCGGCCGCTACTTCGCCGGCGACGGCGCCAAGCTCGATGACGACGGCTACTGGTGGATCCTCGGCCGGGTGGACGACGTGCTCAACGTGGCGGGCCACCGCATCGGCACGATGGAGGTGGAGAGCGCGCTGGTGGATCACCCCGCCGTCGCCGAGGCGGCGGTCGTGGGGAAGGCCCACGAGCTCAAGGGCCAGGCGCTGGCCGCGTTCGTCACGCTGAAGGAGGGCAATGCCGCGACGGCCGAGCTCAAGGACGATCTCAAGGAGCACGTCGCGAAGAAGATCGGCGCGATCGCGCGGCCCGACGACGTGCTCTTCAGCGCCGACCTCCCCAAGACCCGGAGCGGCAAGATCATGCGGCGGCTGCTCAAGGACATCGCGGAGGGGCGTGCGTTAGGCGACACGACGACGCTGGCCGATCCCAACGTCGTGGCCAGGCTGAAGGAGCAGTACGAGGGACAGGAGAGCTGACGGGCGCCGCTAGATCTGCACCTGCGCGCCGAGCTCGACGACGCGATTGGGCGGCAGCCCGAAGAATGCGGTGGCCGACTGGGCGTTCCGCGCCATGATGATGAACAGCTTCTTGCGCCAGCGCGCCATGCGGCTGGTGCCGGTGGCGATGACGGTCTCCCGGCCGAGGTAGAAGCTCGTCTCCATCGGCTTCACCGTCACCGGCTTCGACCCGGGCGACGCGCCGACCTGCGCCAGCAGGCGGAGAATCGTGGGGATGTCGGGCGTCTCCATGAAGCCGTAGCGCGCGATCACCTGATAGAACCCGGCGCCGAGCTCGCGGCACTTTACCCGCTCGGCGTCGCCCACCTGCGGGATCTCCTCGGTCATCACCGACAGCAGAATGAGCTTCTCGTGCAGCACCTTGTTGTGCTTGAGGTGGTGCAGCAGCACCGGGGGCGCGCCGGTGGGGTCACCGGTGAGGAACACCGCGGTGCCCGGCACCCGGGGCGGCGCGCGCCTGATCATGTCCTTCATGAACACGTCGAGCGGCAGGGTTCCCTCGCGGAGAATCTGGGCGACGATGTAGCGCCCCTTCTTCCAGGTGGACATCAGCGCGAAGACCACGGCGCCGATCACCAGCGGCACCCAGCCACCGTCGGCCACCTTCACCAGATTGGCGGTGAAGAAGGAGAGGTCCACGAAGAGGAAGAGCCCGGAGAGCGCCGCCGCCCGCGCCACGCTCCAGCGCCAGGTGTCCCGCGCCACGCGATAGAACAGCATCGTCGTGATGGACATGGTGCCGGTGACCGCGATGCCGTACGCCGCCGCCAGCCGATCGGCGCTGCCGAAGGCGAGCACCAGCACGACGCAGCTCACCGCGAGCGCGAGATTCACTTCGGGAATGAAGATCTGGCCCATCTCGCTGCGCGAGGTGTGCACGATCGTGACCCGCGGGCTGTAGCCGAGCTGCACCGCCTGGCGGGTGAGGGAGAATGCGCCGGAGATGAGCGCCTGCGATGCCACCACCGCCGCCGCCGTGGCGATCACCACCATGGGATACAGGCCCCACCTCGGGACCAGCGAGTAGAACGGATTCAGCGCGGCCGTGGGCTGATGGAGCAGCAGCGCGCCCTGGCCGAAGTAGTTGAGCAGGAGCGCCGGCAGCGCGACGGCGAACCACGCCGTCCGGATCGGCCGCTTGCCGAAGTGGCCCATGTCGGCATAGAGCGCCTCGCCGCCGGTCACCACCAGCACCACCGCACCGAGAATCAGGAAGCCCTGGCTGCCGTCCCGCAGAAAGAAGGAAACGGCGTAGACCGGGTTCACCGCCAGCAGCACCCACGGGTCGCGCGCGATGCCCATGATGCCGAGCACCGCGATGCAGGCGAACCAGAGCACCATGATCGGGCCGAACACGGCACCGACGCCGGCGGTGCCCCGCCGCTGGAAGAGGAAGAGCGCGATCAGCACGATCACGGTGATCGGCACGATGAAGTGCGACAGCGCCGGCGTCGCGACCGCGATGCCCTCGACCGCACCGAGCACCGAGATGGCCGGGGTGATGACGCCGTCGCCGTAGAGCAGCGCCGCGCCGAAGATCCCGAGGGCGATCAGCACCCGGCGGGTGGAGAGGAGATCGGCCTTGGGACGGACCAGCGAGAGCAGCGCGAGGATGCCGCCCTCGCCCCGGTTGTCGGCCTGCATCACTTCCGAGATGTACTTGAACGACACCACGAAGTTGAGCGCCCAGAAGACCAGCGAGAGCACGCCCAGCACGTTCTGCGGCGTGACGTCCACGCCGTGCTCGCCGCTGAAGCACTGCTTGAGCGCGTAGAGCGGGCTGGTGCCGATATCGCCGTAGACTACCCCGAGCGCCGCCAGTGAGAGACCAGCGAGCGCCTTCCCCGTCGGGGCCTTCGCGTCGTGGTTCATGCGCGCCGGGGACGCGCCTCCACGCCGCGCACCGCGACCAGCGACGCGATGAAGACGGCCGTGATGATCAGTGCCGAGCCGACGCACCAGCGGCAGATCGCATGGAGCACGAACAGCTCGAGGTAGCTGAGATACAGCGAGAAAAGCACGCCGATGCCGCTCAGGACCGCCAGCCACGCCGCCGGCCAGCGCCGGCCCGCCAGCGCCGGCTGCAGCGCGATCATCGCGAGCAGGAACAGCCCGGCGTATCCGACCGCGCCGATCAACGCGACGTCCACGCCGAGGAACCGGCTCCAGCGGCTGAGCTGCACCGCCTCGCAGGAGCCGGTGCCGCAGGCCAGCGTGCCGATCCGGCCGATCTTGTAGAGGTAGAGATAGACGGCGACGAACAGCCCGACCAGGCTGAGCAATGCCGCGGCCATCCGGGCCTTCATGGCTTGGACGGCGGCGCCAGCGAGTCCACCAGGTGGCGGAGCCCGTCGTACGTCATCACGCCCGGATAGAGCCGCCCGGCGATCAGCAGCGTGGGTGTGGAGTTGACGCCGAGCTTCTCGCCCTCGTCGAGGCTCGCCTGGATGCGACCGGCGTGCTTCGCCGAGCTCATGCAGGCATCGTACTTCCCCAGGTCCACACCGGCGGAGCGGGCGTACCCCCGGATCTCGTCGCTCGCGGCGCGGTCGCTCGCCTCCGCCCAGTCGCTCTGGCCCTCATAAAGGAAGCGGTGCATCGGCCAGTACTTGCCCTGGTCATCGGCGCAGGCCGCCGCGTGGGCCGCGAGCCGGGCGTGCTGGTGCTGGTTGAGCGGGAAGTCGCGGTAGCGCCAGCGCACCCGCCCGCCGGCGATCAGGCGCGACTGGATGTCGGGGAACTGCACCGCCTCGAAGGTGCCGCACGCGGGGCACTGGTAGTCGGCGTAGTCGGTCACCTCGACCGGTGCGCTCGCGGATCCGAGGAGATAGCCCCGGAAGCCGGCGGTGTCGGCCGCGACCACCGTCACATTGGCGGGAATGCTGACCGGGCTCGGCCGGAGCGCCGAATAGCCGAGCGCCGCGAGGCCGATGACGACCACCGCGGCGAGTACGAGATAGAAGCGATTCATTCCGCCTGCGGCGGTCGTCGCCATGGTTCGTCGTCCTCCGGCTCGTCGGGATGGAAGCCCCGCTGCGCCTCGTCCACGACCCGCCGGCTCTCCGCGATCTCCGGGGTGTCGTAGGTGCTGCGGACTTCGTAGTGGAACAGCTCGCTCCGCACATCGCCCAGGCGGCGCTGCAGCTCCGGCACCGATCGCAGCAGTGCACCCGCCCGGTCCAGCTCCTGAATCCGTTCCGCCAGCTGGCGCAGCATCCCGGCAAGGCGATCGGCGCGCTCCTTGCCATACACTTCATCGTGTTCGGCCATGACAGCTCCAACGGGCCGGCCTCAGCCCCCGTCAAGGTTCGGACAACAAGGCCGATAAATGTAATCGGCAGGGCAACGCGGCGGCGTGATCCGCCCACTGCAAACCAGGGTCCGACCCCGTTATCATTCGTCCACGAGAGCAGTGAAACCGACAGGAACAAGGACGGTGCATGAGCAAGAAGAAGATCCGGCGTACTCCCCTCGCAGCGACGGCTACCGATCAGGCGCGTGACGAGTTGTTCAGCCACATTCTCCGCTGTGGCGTCATCGAAGCCCTCCCCGAGCACCAGAAGGACTGGTTCGACGACACGATGCAGTACCTCGCGGACCGCTACAACACGTTGAGCGAGGCCGAGCTGGCCAAGCTGCGTGAGCTGGGCGAGCGCTACTGCCAGCCGGTGCAGCGCCGCGAAGCGCAGGTCGCGTCGAGCGTGGCGTAAGTCGTCAGGGAGCGTCGAACCGCCCCGGATCCGAGAGATCCGGGGCGGTTTTTCATATCGGGCGGCGTCCCCGCCCGACCCAGCGCACGCGCCACCCCGCCGCGAGCCGCGCGCCGCCGCCCACGCCGGCCTCGATGAACCAGCCGCTCCGCGCCGCCGGCCGCGCCTCGAGACCGACCAGTGCCACGAGGTAGCCGCGGGTGACGCCCGCCGCGACGATCGCCGCACCGCCGCCCAGGTACAGGCCGGTGCCGCGACGTGCCACGGGGGCCAGCAGAAAGTGGCCGAGCAGCTCGCCGCGGAACGCCGCCGCTCCTCGCAGCGCGCCGGCCGACGCCGTTGCCGCGAGCCGCATCCGGGGCGAGGGCCGGAGCGCGACGTAGATCCCGCCGCCGCCGAACGCCGGCTCGCTCGCGGCGAGCAATCCCTCAACGCCCAACTCGCGAGTCGGAAGCGACTGCGCCCGCGCCGCGGACGGCAGGACCAGCGCGAGCGGCAGCAGCGCGCGAGCCGCCCGCCTAGCCCAGCTCAAGGTCGTGGGTGACGGCGATGTCCGGCGCGAGCGAGTGCATCACGGAGCAGTACTTCTCGAGCGACAGGCTGATGGCACGGCGCGCCCTGGCTTCATCGAGACCGTCTCCGGCGAGATGATACACCAGATGGATGGCGACGTAGCGCCGCGGCTCGGCTTCCCGCCGCACGCCCGAGACTTCGAGCCGCACATCCGTCAACGCGACCCTCATCTTCTTCAGGATGACCACGACATCGGAGGCGGAGCAGGACGCCGCGGCGAGCAGCAGCGTGAGCATGGGGCCGGGCGCCTCGCCGTTGTCGCCGTCGATGCGGGTGAGCGGACCGCCGGGCTCGCCCCCCTCGAAGCGGAGGCCGCCGCTCCAGCGGAGCGTGACGTGCTTGGTTTCCTGCGTCATGTGAGGATCCGCCGTTCGGTGCGCGCAGCGCGGCTGTAGTCCCAGATCGCGTAGAGGGCGACCGCGGTGGTGGCCCACGCCATCGAGTGGAGGTGCGGCGAGTCGGTGAGAAAGGCGAGCAGCGTCAGCACCTGCGCCACGGTCACCGCCTTGCCGCCGAGCCGCGCCGGAATCGAGGCGGTGCGGCCGGTGATCGCCGTGACCACGAAGGCGACGGTCGCGACGATGTCGCGCAGCAGCACGCCGACGATTTCGTACGGCTCCAGCCGGCCGGAGAAGAGCACGACACCGAACGCCGCCGCCATGAAGAGCTTGTCGGCGACGGGATCGAGGACCACGCCGAAGCGGCTGCTGCCGAACCGCCGCGCGATGGCGCCGTCGAGCAGATCGGTCGCCGCGGCGATCGCGAGCGCGGTGAGGCGCACCACCGGCGCGGCGAAGGCGACGAACACCACCGCCATCGGGATGCGCACCAGCGTGAGCGTGTCCGCAACGGTCCACCGCGCTCCGGCGGACCGCGCGCGCAGCAGCGCTGCTTGTTCTCCCCCTCGGGCCGGACTACCTTCGGACACTCCGCGTTCCTCGCCGCTGGCGGCTCACTGGATGGCCTAACAAGATACTCTGACCGAGCCCCCGTCTCGCATGCTGGACACCGCCATCATCCCCTGCGGGGGACTCGGCACCCGGTTGCATCCGATCACACGCTGGCTGCCGAAGGAGATGCTGCCCGTGGGCCTGGTGCCGGTGCTCTACTGGACGCTGGACGAGGCCGCGGGCGCGGGGCTTCAGCGCGTCATCGTGATCACCAATCCGCACAAGCCGGTGCTCGAGGCCGCTGCGCGCCAGTACCAGGGCGCGCTCGAGCTGGAGTTCGTGCCGCAGGAGCATCCGCGCGGACTGGGTGATGCCTTCATGCGCGCGCGGGATCAGCTCGGCGGCGCGCCGTTCGCGGCGCTCCTGCCCGACAACCTGTTCGGCGGCGGCAATCCCACGGTGGACGTCCTCGACGCGCACCGTCGCACCGGGCTCTCGGCCGTCCTGCTCGCCGAGATCAGCCGCGAGCACGCCGGCACCAAGGGCGCCACCGGCAAGGCGCGCATGCGGCGGGAGCCGGACGGGACGCTCCGCGTCACCGATGTGGCCGGCAAAGGCGGGCGCGGCCGCTTCGATACCGCGGGCGAGGACCTCGCGGTGACGCCGATCGGGCGATTCGTCTTCACCGGCGACGTCTTCGACGAGTTCGATGACGTCGCGCGCGGACTGCCGGCGGGCGCGGAGCTCGACGACGTGCCCGTGCTCCAGCGGCTGGCGCGACGGGGCGCGCTCGCCGGTGCGCTCAGCGCCGCGCGGTTCTACGACGTCGGCGTGCCGGAGGGGTATCGCGAGGCGGTCGCCGCCTGGCCGGCGCGCGCATGAGTCCGCTGTTCCGGCAGCTCCTGATGGAGCTGGGCGGAATCCAGCCGGGGCGGTTGACCGACGGCGATGGGCTCTCGTCGCTCGTGGTCGCCGCGGCGGGCGCGATCGGCATGGCCACGGAGGGGCCGCCGGCCGTGCGCTCCACGCACCGCGGCGCGGCCGTCGGCCTGGTCTGCCGGGAGGGGCACATCGTGCTGCACACCGACGCGACGTCGGGGAGCTGCCTGGTGGACATCGTCGGCCGGGGCGATCTGCCGATCGAGCGCGGCCTGGACGTGGTGATGCGGAAGCTGGAGGCGATGAGCGCGACGCCGGGCGCGCGTTAGGCGCGCGGACGGCTAGAACGTGAAGCCCGCCCGCAGGTAGAAGCGGGTCTCCTCCGCCCCATCGGCCACGGTGAACGAGAGCAGGTTGGCGCGATCGACGAAGGCGAGCCAGACGCCGCCGCCCAACCCCGAATGCCAGCCGCCGGGCGACGCGCCGTCGAGATAGACCCGGCCCGCATCGGCCAGCCCGAGCAACCCGACGTCGATCGGGACGAATACCGGTACGGTAGCCACGCCGACGCGCAGCTCCGCCCCGCCCCACAGCGCCGCGTCGCCCGCAAAGCGCTGCTCCCGCCATCCGCGCAGGGTCTCCTGTCCCCCGATGTACGCCGCCTCCTGGTACGGGAAGCGGCCCCAGACCCGCTTGCCGCCCGCACGGAGCGCCAGCACCGGCGCGAGCGGCGCGCGCACCGACAGCGACATGCGGCCTTCGCCATGGACCTCGCCAAAGGTGCTGGTGACGTCCCAGATGGCGGGGAAGACGCTGGCGCCGGCGGTGAAGCCGGCGACGATGCGGCGCGTGTCGCTGAGACGCGGCCCCGCCAGCGCCGCCTCGACCGAGCCGCCGACCCGCCCGAAGGAGCGGAAGCCGTACGGCCGTCCGGCGGTGAGCACCGCGCCGGGCAGCGAATCGCTGCGTGACCAGCGCAGCGCCGGCCCCACGGTGAGGCGCCCGCCGCCGGCGAACCGCACCAGTGCCGCGGGCTCGAGTCGCAGCTCGAAGCCGCCGACCCGCGCGAGCCCCGCGGCGCCGTCGAGCCCCGCGCTCGCGTTGCCCAGGCCGAAGAAGTTGACGTGCTCGAGCTGTGATGCGCGAGCCAGCACGCGAATGCCGAGCGGGCTCGCCTCGAAGTGCCGCTCGCCGAAGATGTCCACCCTCGAGGCCGCATAGCCGGTCGCGTGATCGAGCAGCACGCCGATGGTGCTCGCGTCCGGCTGCCTGCGGAAGCCGTAGCGCTGGAGCTCGATGCCGACGCGGGTCACCACGCCGAGATCGCCGCTCACCTCGAGCGCCACCTGCGGCGCGATGGCGCCGCCGCGGTCCTCACCCGGCCGCACCAGCGTGCCGTCGTCGCCCCGGATCCATGGGCGCCGGTCGAAGAGACTGTCGGGGCCGTAGGGAAATGGCGTATCGGGATCGCGATAGATGCGCGTCGCGCCGCCGGTGCACGGCAAGGAGACGTGATCGTCGCGGCCGCGCACGATGATTCGGAGGGTCACACCCTCGGCGGCGCATCCGATCACCCCAACGCGGTCGGCGCCGCCGTGGAGGTAGAGCCGCACCTCATCGGTTTCCTGCGGCAGGAAGCGGCGGTCGAAGTACGCCGCGGTGTCGGCTCCGGCGGCGGCGGCGTAGAGCCGGAGCTCGACCGCGCCGTCGGACGAGCGGGTCACTTCCGCCCGATCGGCGGCGTCGGTGGCGTGTACGTCCACCACGGCGGCGAGCATGGCGTAGTAGCGGCTCGCTTCGGCCGAAAGGCTGTCGCGCCGCATGCGGAGCTTGGCCGCGAGCGGCGCGGCGCGGCGGCGGTAGGCCGGCGGCAGCTGCGCGAACGCGCTGTCGATGACGGCGTCGGTCTCGCGCGCCTGCACGAACGCGGCGACGGAATCGAACGCGGCGCGATCGAGCGGCGCGAGGAGACGGCGGTCGAGATCGCGCGCGTTGAAGGTGAGTCCGACCAGGCCGGGATAGGTGCTGTCGAAGCGGACGAACTTGGGTTGCGCGAGCCGGCCGATCGAGAGCGCCACGCCGTCGAAGAGCGCCAGGGCCTGGTCGCGGTCGCGCGCGACCGGCTGCCAGAGATGGGGCTTTCCCTTCCCGATCAGCGCCCAGCGCCACTGGTCCTCGTGCCGGTCCCAGTCGCCCAGAAGAATGTCCACCAGGCGTGCGGCGAGGAACGCGCGCGCATCCACCCGGTCGGCCGGCGACGCGTCGATCTTCTCCAGCAGCGTCCCGCTCGACGCGATCTTCCGCGCACCCGCGAAGCCGGGCCCGCCGCCCGGCCCGTCGTCGGGATACTCCTCCAGCATGCCGAGCACGCCGGCGAAGTCGGCGCGGTACTCACCGAGCCCCGGATCGTCAGGCATGACGTAGAACGCCGGCGTCGGATGGAGCACGCCGGCGGCTTCGGCGATGGTGGCCGCGACGAGCGCGCCGGCCGGGTACTCCGAGCTCATCTGGTCCTCCGCCAGCCCGGCGACGGCGGAGTGCCGGAGCTTTGGCGGGAGCGCCGGCGACGGGTTCTTGCGCACGGAGCGGAAGACCCACTTCCCGCCGGATGCGTCCTCGAGCCGCAGCGAGCTGGTCTGCTTGCCGCCACCCTCCTTCACCGGCTTGAGCCCGCCGTTGAAGTGCGCCAGGTCGAGCACCGGCACCCGAATCGGTGTCGCCCAGATGGCGCGGTAATGCCTGCCGAAGAACCAGCGGTGAAAGCCGCCGGCCTCGTAGCTGGTGTCGCCGACGACGGTGACGCTGTCGGGGCCGTTCGGCGGCGGCGGGGGCGGAGAGTCGGCGATCTGCGCGCGCGCGTGCCGCACATCCGCATCCTGCGCCCGGAGCAGCGCGGGCGAGGTGAGCAGGCAGGCAATCACGCCCGCGCGCGCCAGCCGCGTCGTCCGTCGGCCGGTCGCGCTCATCATTGCAGCCACGCCGCGTAGCGTTCGCGGGTGCGCGCGTCGGCGTCCACGCTCTGCACGCTGAGGCGCACCCGACCGTCGCGCAGCACGTCGAGCCGCATGAAGCCGCTCGCCGCCGCGGCGAAGCGGGTGAAGCTGCGCCACGCGACGTCGCCCACGTGCGCGTAGAAGCCGGCGCCGGTCACCAGCAGTGTGCGCGCGTTCTGGCCGTCGAGCACCTGGAGATCGTGGTCGTGTCCCGACGCGTACACCAGCGGCTTGTACCGCGCGAAGACCTGCTCCAGCCCGCGGCGCATCACGATGTTCTTGGGGCCCGAGATGTCCTGGTTGGACGCGCCCTGCTTCCGGGCCAGCGGCACGTAGGAGTCGAGAATCGGCAGCGGGATCCAGAGCCAGCGCGCGACCGCGCGCAGCGGAAAGAAGTGCGGCGTGATGCCGAAGTGGCCGCCGTGCTCGCCGCCGGAGCGGAGCGGGTGGTGCCCGACGACGACGAGATGTCGGCCGCCGGCCGCCGCCAACTCGTGCGACAGCCGCGTCAGCACCGCCTCCGGCGTTTCGGCCGGGCAGCTATGGTCCGGCGGCGCGGGCTTGGCGAAGTCGTGCAGCCACCACTGGGTGTCGAGCATGACGACGCGGAGCCGGCTCCCGACGTCCACCGCCTCGGGCCCGGGACAGCCGTTCTTCGGCAGCATGTGCGCGTATGGCGCGCCGACCCGGTCCACGTATGCCGTCTCCCGGCGGATCGCGTCCCAGCCGTTCGGCCCCATGTAGCCCCAGTCGTGGTTCCCGGGCACGAAGTACGTCTCGACCCGGGTGTGCAGCGCGACGTCCACCTGCTCCTTGAGCCGGCGGGACATCTCGCGGTAGTCGGATGCCGAGCTGTCGGGGAGCCCGCGAGGGTAGAGATTGTCGCCGAGGAAGAGAATGACGGCCCTGGCGGGTGCCGCGCGGGCCTGGCGGGTGAGCGCGCTCAGCACCGGATCGTCCGGCAGCGGCGCGCCGGCATCGCCGATGAGGAAGAGGGTGGACTCGACCTCCGCCGGCGCCGCGGCAATCGCGGGCGGCGTGCTGGGCGGGACGATGTTGTGACAGCCTAACGCCGCGGCGACGACGAGTGCCGGCAGCGCACGCCACGCCGTTCGGCGAGCCGGGCAGCCGGTCATGGCGCAGTCGGGTACGCGTAGACGGTCACCGCCGCCGTGCCGCCGTGCGCCTCGTCGCTCACGATGATGGTGCTGTCGCGGGTGACGGCGATGCCCTCCGGCTGCGGATGGCGCGCGGCCACGAGCGCATGCGCCCACACCACGCGGCCGTCAGGCGTGATCTCGGCGAGCGCGCGCTCGATGCCGGCGACGAGCAGAAAGTGCCCGTTCATCGGCACCCGCGCGATGTCCGACGGATGAAAGCCGCGGGTGCCGAGCGGGCCGGTGAACCCGGTGAGCGGGATCTCGCTCACCGTCGTATCGCCCGGCGCGCCGGGGAGCGGAATGCGGAACAGCACCACCGCGCCATCCCGTTTGAGCCGCTTGCGATGGACGTGCTTGCAGGCGAGCAGCAGGCGCTTCGCGTCGGGATCCCACGTCATCGCCTCGAACTCGCAGTCCTTTCCCAGGTGGGTGTCGGTCTCCGTGTACGGCATGCTGGCGCCGTTCCCGCCTTCGCGCGACTCGTACAGCTTGCCCTTGCTGGTGAGCAGGAAGAGCCGTTCGCCGACCATTGCGATCGATTCGAAGTCGCCCTTTACGGGCCGCTCGCCGAGGGTGAAGCTCTTCACCAGCACGCCGCGGCGCGGATCGATCTCCGAGACGACGGCCCGCTCGTCGCCGTGCGCGAGGAGCCGGCCGTCGCTGGTCAGCGCGAGCCCGGAGATCTCCGCGAGCGCGCCCGGCAGGAGCCAGCGCGCGAGCGGCCGGTCGAGAAACGTCGCGACCTCGGCCTGCCCGCGACTCTGGTGCAGCGCGGCCGCGAGGCGCGACTGCCGAACGGCCATCTCGTGCTCGACGCCGCGCCCCGAGCGGACGCCGCAGGCGAGCCCGATGCCGATCGTCGCGGCCACCGCGGCCGCCGCGCGCAATGAGCGCCGCACGGCCCGCATCACCCGCCGGCGGTTTCGCGGATGGCGTCTCCGGTCTCCAGCTCCACGCTCTGCACGAACTGACCGCCCTCGGCGCGGATGGCGGTGAGCAGATCGTCAGCGACGAGCGACTTCCGCACCCGCACGAGGTAGTACAGCGCGCTCGGCTTTCCGGAGTTGGTTTCGACCTCGTCGAGCTGCCAGCGGCGCGTCATGGTGTTGAGGACGCGCTCCACCCGCATCTGCGCGTCGCGCACGCTCTCGGTGGTCACCCAGAGTACCGCGTTGTAGCGCGGCTTCTTGCCGCGCTTGCCGTTCTCGCCGGCGACCAGCTCGCGCACCCGCTCGAAGCGCTCGGCGAGCGCCGCGGCCTTCTTGGGCGAGAGGGCGAGCAGGAGATCGCGATCGGCGACGTGGCTGGTGCCGTCGGCGTCGGCGAGGGTGCGCAGCGGCTCGACCCACCGTGCGGCCGGTGTCGGCTCCAGCACGGTGCGGCCGAAGTCGGAGCGCCAGATGAGCAGCAGGATGAAGTTGAACGCCATCGAGAGCAGGAGGGCGACGGTCATCGCCTGCACGCCGGCGGCGAGCCCGACGCCGATGGCGAGGAAGACGAAGACGGCGTCGCGCGCGTCCGGCAGCGAGCTGCGGAAGCGGACACCGGCAACGATGCCCGCGAGGCTGAACGCCAGCGCGAGACTGTTGCGCACGATGAGCACGATGCCGCAGACCGCGATCGGCAGGATCACGAGCGTTTGCACCATCGCCTGGCTGTAGCCCTTGCTGCGCCGGGTGGACATGTACACCCACGAGACCGGCAGCATCAGCGCGAGCGTGCCGAGCAGCATCAGCGTGGTGGTGACGGCGAGGCCCAGCCGGTCGGACATCGGGGGGAGCACGGCGGTGGATCCGCCGAGCTCCGCGCCCTGCCGGAGGCCGTCCTGGAGCAGCTGCGGCGCGGCGGCCAGCTGCTCCATCCGCTCGCCGGAGAACATCACGTTGAAAATCGGGAAGAGATACAGCAGACCGGCCGCGGCGCCGACCAGCACGACGTAGTACGCGATCAGCCGGCGCACCGGCGAATCGGGCCCGATCGAGGTCACGTCCACCATGCGGGACCAGATGCGCATTCCAGCCCTCCTGAGTCGGAACGCGGGCTGGAACGGAGCGGGGCCCGCCGATCGCCAATGTGGCGCGGGCGGGCCCCGGGTGCTGTGATCCAGATGTGTGACTCAGGTCATGTTCCGCTCATGAACGACCCCCGTGCACGACGCCCTCCGCCCGGCGCCCCGGGTCGAGGCTGCGCTCCGCGACGGCCTGGAGCTCCGCGGCCGTGACCCTGCGGTACGCCGCCGCGGGGTCGGCCAGCTCCGGGAGGCCGTCACCCGAAATCCAGGCCTCGAGTATCTCGCCGGCGAGCGCGCCGGCGCTCTGCCGCCGGATCTGCGCCTGGCCGGCGAGGTAGCTGGCGGCCTGCGCCAGCTCCGCCGGGGCGACCGGCTCCACAGCGAAGCGGCGCAGCTCGATCAGCATCTGCTCGCGCGCCTCGTCCTCGCGCTCGGGCGAGGTGGCGATGTAGCTCACCAGCGCGCCGGCTCGCGATTTCTGCCACGCGGACGCCAGCACGGTGTACGCGAGCGAGCGCCGGTCCCGCAGCGCGTCGAACAGCCGCCCGCCGAGTCCGCTGGCGACCGCGGCCCACAGCTCCGCGGCGTGACGCTCGGGCGCGCGGCGGGCCGGACCGGGGAAGATCATCGCGAACGCCGACTGCGCCTTGGCGCGCTCGACGCTGCGCTCGACCGGATGGCCGTCGAGCGCCCAGGCGTCCGCGGGCGGCCGCAGCGGCGCGGCGCGGGGCTCGCCGTCGTCGAACGCCGCCGCCAGCTCCTCCGCGATGCGCTCCGGCTCGTCGTCGCCGACGGCGACGACGGTGCGGCGCACGCCGGCGATCCCGGCCGCATGCCAGTCGCGCACCGCCGCCGGGCCGATCGCCGCGATCGTATCCGGCAGCCCGCCGACCGGCAGCCCGTAGCCGGCGTCACCGAAAGCGGCGCGGAAGGCGAGCTGGAAGGGGAAGCGGAACATGTCGTCGGCGACCTGCTTTGCCTCGGCCGCCATGAGCTGCCGCTCGGCGGCGATCGCATCGTCCGTCAGCGTCGGATCCGCGAGGACGCGGGCGAGCAGCGCGGCCGCGTCGGCCAGCCGGTCCTGCAGCACCACGGTCGCGAAGCCGAGCCAATCCACCGTGGCGCTGGGCGCGAGGGAGCCGCCGAGCCGTTCCGCGGCGAAGGCGAGCGCTGCCGCGTCGAGGCCGGCGGCGCCGCGAAGCGACGTGCGCACGGCAAGCGCGCCGATACCGGCGAGCGAGGGCGGCTCGATGGTCACCCGCGGCACGTAGACGCCGACGGTGACGAGCGGGACGCCGGTCTTGCGGCGGACCAGCAGGTCGGCGCCCGCCACCGCCACGTGCAGTACGCCGTGCGTGCGGCTGCCTGCTACGCTCCGACCGGCGGCGACGGTGATCACCGGAGGCGGCGGAGCAGCCGCGGCCGGCGCCGGGGCCAGGGCAAACGCCTGGCGCAGCAGCTCGGGCGTGAGCGCGGCGCCCCGGGCGTCCGGCAGATACGCGACGGCGCTCACCGAATCGGGCCGAAGCCAGCGGCGCGCCGCCTCGCGCACCTCGGCGGCGGTGGCGCCGCCCAACGCCGCGTACTCCGCGTCCAGCAGCTGCACGCCGCCGAGCGCCTCGGCGCCGGCAAGCGCGGCGGCGCGGCCTTCCATCGGCTCCATGCGGCGGGCCCAGCGCGCCTGGAGCAGCGTGCGCGCCCGCTCGAGGTCGGCGTCGCCGGGGCCGTCCGCCGCCATCCGCCGGACCCCGGCGGCGATCGCGGCAAGCACGTCGCCCAGCCGCTCCGGCTCGCACTCCGCGGCGACGCCGAAGACGCCGAGCTCGGTCGGGCTGTAGTTGTGGGCGGAGACGGCCGTCGCGAGCCCGGTTTCCCGCAGCGCCCGGTAGAGCCAGCTTCCCCGGCCCGCCGAGAGCACCGCGGCGGCGAGGTCGAGCGGCACCGCGTCGGGGTCGAGCGGCGGCACGGTGCGCCAGCCTAACGTCAGCTCGGCCTGCGCCACGTCGCCGCGGAGCGTGCGGGCCCGGATCCCGACGCGCGGCGGCTCCTCGGGCGAGGGGTCCACCGCGCCGGGCGCCGGCGGCCAGTCGGCGTAGCGCGCGCGCGCCAGCGCGAGCGCCTGCTCCGGATCGACGGCGCCGACGATCGCGATGACGGTGCGCTCGGGCACGTAGCGCGAGCGATAGTAGCCGACCAGGTCGTCGCGGGTGTAGCCGGCGAGCTGCGACTCGGTCCCGATCCGCCAGCGGCGCATCCGGTGGCGGTCGTACATCACCTCGTGCAGCGTCTCGTAGGCGACGGAGCCGGGCGAATCGAGCTTGCGCTTCGCCTCCTGGATGATCACCTGGAGCTCACGCGCGAGCTCGCCGGCATCCACAACCGAGTTGCGGAGCGCGTCACTCTGGATGTCGAGCGCGGCGGCGAGCCGGTCGGCGGGAAGGACGACGAAGTACGAGGTGTGATCGTAGCTGGTGTGGGCGTTGAGGTAGCCGCCGGCGGCCTTGGTCTCCCGCGCCACTTCGCCGACGCCGCGGCGTTCGGTGCCCTTGAAGAACATGTGCTCGAGCACGTGCGAGATGCCGATCCAGCAATCGGGCTCGTCGAAGAAGCCGGCCTTCACGTGGGTGACGGCCGCGACCACCGGCGCCGAGTCGTCCCGCAGCACCAGCAGCGTGAGGCCGTTAGGCAGCACCTCACGACGCACGCCGGCCGCCCAGAGTGGCGCGGCCGGTGATGCGGTACGGATGCCGAACGGCGATGGCGCCATGGGGTTCAGGCGATGATACGCAGCACGCCGGCCTCGGCGCTCCCGCGGATGAACGCCTCCGGATCGGTGAGCGGGATGACGACCCCCGTCTCCGCCTGGCCCCGGCGCGCCAGTGAGCTCATGTAGTCGGCCATGGAGGCGCCGGCCCACTCGACGTCGGCCGCCTTCATCTGGATCAGGATCTCCTCCCAGGTGCCTTTGAAGGTGGTGCCCGCCAGGGTGGCGATCAGATGGCCGTCGCCGTGCTGCGGCCGGCGCTGCATGGCGTGCAGCTCGGTGACCAGCGTGCCGAACAGCTCGAGCTGGTTGGGATCGCGCACCGAGCCGTCGGGCTGCTGCGCCTCGACCTCGGCGAGGAGCATGTCCACCGGATCGGGCTCGCCGACGATCTCGCCCAGCCGCGCGAGCCACGGCGCCAGCTCGGGATCGTCGTCGCGCAGGCGGAAGATGGATTTCTTCAGCTCGATCTGGCGCCAGAGCGCCAGCTCGTCGAAGTGATCCTCCGGCTGAGTGCGCTCGAGGTGGTGCAGCGCCGCCTCGGATTCGCCCCGGTCGTACAGGATGTTGGCGAGGTAGATCCGCGCCTCGGCCAAGTCGGAATCGAGCTCGAGCGCGCGGCGGAGCCAGTAGAGCGCGTTGGCGTCGTGACCGAGCCGATGCGCCACGTACCCGAGGCAGGCGGACGCCTCGGCGGATTGCGGATGGGCGGCGCCGGCCAGCTCGAAGAACCGCTGCGCCTGGCCGATCAGCCCTTCGCGGAAGAGCGCGCGGCCCACCTGCAGCATCAGCTCGTGATCGTCGCCGAAACCGAGCACCACGATCCGCTCGAAGGCGCGGAGCGCGCCGGCGCGGTCGCCCAGCTTGAGCAGCACTTCGCCCAGGCCGGCGAGCGCGTCCTCGTGGTCGGCGTCGAGCCCGATGGCGCGCTCGAACGCCTGCCGCGCCCACGCGAACGACTCGCGGGCGAGGTGCGCGTACGCGGTGCCTACATGGAGTTCGACTGCGTGGGGGTAGAGCGTGAGTCCGTCGCGGAGCAGCGCCAGCGCTTCATCGTAGCGGCCTTCGTTGTAGAGGTGGTGGGCTTGTTCGTCGAATTCGTCGGAGCTGAAAAAGGCTTCCGACATCGGCAGCACCTCCATCCGGCGGGTTAGCCAAAGCTACGGGCCGCGTGCGGCGCGGGCAAGACAACTGGCGTCCCCTGCTGCGCTTGACGCGGATCACGTCATCCCTATCTTACTGACCGGTCAGTTACTAGGAAGGCACCGCATGGACACGATCGAACCTCCCGAAGCCGCAGCGCCGCGCTGGCAGCGCCGGCCCGAGGCCCGGCCGGAGGAAATCATAGACGCGGCGGAGGCGGTCTTCAGCGACTGCGGCTTCGACCGCGCCAAGCTGGAGGACGTCGCCCGCCGCGCCGGCGTCAGCAAGGGCACGCTCTATCTCTACTTCGACTCCAAGGAAGCGCTGTTCCGCGCCATGATCCGAGCGCGCATCGAGCCGATCCTCGCCGAGTGGGAAGAGATCGTCCGGGGTCACAGCGGAAGCTGTCGCGACCTGCTCATGCTGTACATGCAACGGGTCTGGGACACGGCGCGGCAGCCGGCGCGTGCCCGCATCGCGCGGCTGGTGTCGAGCGAGCTGGACAACTTCCCCGAGCTGGCGGAGTGGTACTACAACGAGATCATCCAGCGGGCCAAGCGGGTGGGACGCGACATCATCGAGCGCGGCATCGCGAGCGGTGAGTTTCGGCCCGCGGCCCGCGACTTCGCGCCCCAGGCCATCTGCTCGATGCTGGTCCACGGCGCGCAGCTCCAGCGCTTCTTCAGCCGCTTCGATCCCGCGGCCCGGAGCGACGACGAGATCGTCCGCGGCGCGGTCGACCTCGCACTGCACGCCGTGCTGATCCGCCAACCCGAGCCGGCGTTTCCGAGCTGACCTGATGCGCATCCGACTCCCGGCCCCGCTTGTGCTCGCGGCCCTCGCCGCGCTGGCGCCTTCCACCGCCCGCGCGCAGGCGGCGGCGCCGACCGCGCCCGATACGACGGTGCCGGCGCGCCCGCTCACGTTGATCGACGCAATTCGGCTCGGCCGCGTCCGCGGCGTCAACGCGGTGCTGGCGCAGAACGGGCTCCGGATCGCCAACCAGCGGGTGGGCGAGCGGCGCGCCGATCTGCTTCCGCAGGTCGGCGGCGCGGGCGGCATCACCCGGCAGACGATCAACCTCGACGAATTCGGCTTCCCCGGGATTACCGGCGTGACGCCGGCGTTCAGCGTATGGCGCCTTCAGCTCCGCGGCTCGCAGGCGTTGCTCGATCCCTCGGCGATCGTGCGGCTCCGCGCCGCGCGCGACACGCTGGCCGCGGCCGGACTCGACGCGCAGGCGGTGGGCGAGGTCGCCGGCGCCACCGCCGGGCTCGCCTACCTCCGCGTGCTGAGCGCGGACGAGACGGTGCGGGCCCGCGAGGCGGACAGCACCATCGCCGCCACGCTGCTGGGCCAGGCGCGCCAGCTGGTGCAGGCCGGCGTGAGTCCCACGATCGACGCGACCCGCAGTGAAGTGAGCTTCCAGGCGGTACGCACGCAGCTCGAGGTGGCGCGGAACGGGCTCGACCGCGCGCGGCTGGACCTGCTCCGCACGCTCGACCTCCCTTCCGGCACCCGGCTCGCCCTCGCCGACTCGCTCGGCCTGGGCTCGGTGAACCTGCCGTCGGATGCGGACGCGGCGGTGGCGTTCGCGCGCGATCACCGCGCCGAGCTCGCCGCCGAGCGGGCCCGCACCCAGGCGGCGGAGCGCAGTCTCTCCGCCATCCGCGCCGAGAACCTTCCGTCGGTCGGCGTCAACGGCGCCTACCAGCAGAGCGGCCCCGCCCTCTCACGGCTGGCCGGCAGCTGGAACGCGCAGCTCCTCGTGAGCGTGCCGATCCTCGACGGATTCCGGCGGCAGGCCCGCGCGCGGGAGCAGGCGCTCCGGGTGGATGCGCAGGAAACCCGGCAGCGCGACGTGACCAATCAGGTGGAGACCGAGGCGCGAGAGGCGGTCCTCGACCTCGCGAGCGCGCAGCAGCAGGTGACCATCGCGGAGCAGCGGCTCCGGCTCGCCGAGCAGGAGCTGAGTCAGGCCGAGCAGCGGTTCCAGGCCGGCGTCGCCGGCAGCGTGGAGACGACCAACGCGCAGAGCTCGGTGATCGCCGCGCGCGACGCGCTGATCCAGGCGCGGGTGAGCTACGGCACCGCCCGCGTCGGCGCGTACCGCGCACTTGGCGTGATCGACCAGTTGCAGTGAACCCCGGCAGCAGCGGAAGCGAGAGCATGGCGAGCGACGTCGCAATCGAACTCCCCGCAGGCGCAGCGGTCCCGGCCGAGAAGACCGGACGGAAGCGTCTGACCCTGATCATCGCCGCGGTCGTGCTGGTGGCACTGGCCACGTTCGGCGTGCGCCGCTGGGTCTTCAGCCGCTGGCACGAGTCCACCGACGATGCACAGGTGGACGGGCACATCACCGCGATCGCGCCCAAGGTGCAGGCATTCGTGGACCGGGTGCTGGTGGACGACAATGAGCGGGTGAAGGTGGGCGACACCCTCGTGGTGCTCGACGCGCGCGACCTCACGCTCCGGCTGCAGGCGGCGGAGGCGGACCTCGCGACGGCGCAGGCGGCGGTGGGCACCGCGCGGCGCACCGGCCAGGCCCAAGCGCAGATCGCCGTGGGACGGGCGCAGGCCGCGGGCGCGGAGGCCAGCGTCGCGTCGGCGGAGGCGGCGTTCCGCAAGGCGTCGGCGGACCTCGAGCGCTACCGCGGCCTCGCCGCGCAGAAGGTGATCGCGGCGCAGCAACTCGACGCGGCCCAGGCGGCGTATGACGCGACCCGCGCCAACCTCGACGCGGCGAAGCGGCAGGCCGCGGCGGCGGGCAGCCAGGTGACGGCGTTCAACGCCGCGCTCACCGGCGCCGAGGCCCGGCTCGCGAGCGCGCAGTCGGCGGTGGACAATGCGCGGCTCCAGATCAGCTACACGGTGATCACGGCACCGCAGTCGGGCACCGTGGCCAAGCGGAGCGTGGAGCCGGGCGCGCTGGTGCAGGTGGGCCAGAGCCTGATGTCGATCGTGCCGGACAGCGATCTCTGGGTGACGGCCAACTTCAAGGAAACCCAGCTCAAGAACATCCGGGTCGGCGACCGCGCCGAGTTCACCGTGGACGCGTACTCCGGCCGCGAGTTCAGCGGCCGGGTGGAGAGTCTGAGCCCGGCGACGGGGGCGCGCTTCGCGCTGCTGCCGCCGGACAACGCGACCGGCAACTTCACCAAGGTGGTGCAACGGGTGCCGGTGCGGATCGCGGTGGACAACCCGGCCAACCCGGCGGCGCCGCTTCGGCCGGGAATGTCGGTCGACGTGACGGTCACGACGAAGCGGTAGCAGGGCTGGCGGGTTCGCGCCCGCGGACGCAACTTTTCTCCGGCTTCGTGCGTCGTAGCTGCGTCTCTCCTCCGCCCACACCCTCTCGCCTCCGTTTCAGGAGCCTGCGTGGAACGTCGCGACTTCGTCTATCTCTCCGGCCTTGCCGCGGGCGCGATCGCCCTGCCCGGCCGGGGCGGCCCGCTCCGCACCATCCGCCACGCGCTCACCCCCGTTCCAGCCGAAGACAGGAAAGCCCTCGCCGACGCGGCGATGGCCGCGGCGCGGGCCAAGGGGGCGACCTACTCCGACGTGCGAATCGGCCGCTACCTCAACCAGTTCATCAGCGCGCGGGACCGGAAGGTCCAGAACGTCACCGATACCGAGAGCTTCGGCTGCGGCATCCGGGTGATCGCCGACGGGACCTGGGGCTTCGCGGCGACGAACGACGTCACCACGGATGGCGTGACCCGCACCGCGGAGCGCGCGGTCGCGATCGCGCGAGCCAACGCGCGGCTCCAGACCGAGCCGGTGCAGCTCGCGCCGCAGCGCGGCTTCGGCGAAGTGAGCTGGCGGACGCCGATCGAGAAGAACGGCTTCGAGGTGCCGATCGGCGAAAAGGCCGATCTCCTGCTCGCCGCCAGCGACGCCGCGCTCAAGTCGGGCGCCAACTTCGTCAACTCGCTGCTGTTCCTGGTCAACGAACAGAAATATTTCGCCTCGACCGACGGCAGCTACATCGACCAGGACATCCACCGCATCTGGCCCACGTTCTTCGCCACCGCGATCGATCCGAAGACGGGGAAGTTCGAGACCCGCAGCGCGCTCAGCGCGCCGCGCGGCATGGGCTACGAGTATCTGAGCGCCCGTCCCGGCGGCAAGGTGCACGGCCCGGCCGCGGTCACCTACGGCGCGTACTACGACATGGTTGAAGATGCCGGGGCGGCCGGCGGGCAGGCGCGCGCCAAGCACGCCGCCAAGTCGGTCGTCGCGGGGAAGTACGACCTGGTGCTCGATCCGTCGAACGTCTGGCTCACGATCCACGAGTCGATCGGCCATCCGCTCGAGCTCGACCGCGTGCTGGGCTACGAGGCGAACTATGCCGGCACCAGCTTCGCGACGCTGGACAAGTGGAAGAGCGGCACGTTCCACTACGGCAGCGACAAGGTCACCATCGTCGCCGACAAGACCCAGCCCGGCTCGCTCGGCGCCGTGGGGTATGACGACGAGGGCGTACCGGCCAAGCGCTGGGAGCTGGTGAAGAACGGGATCCTGATCAACTACGAAGCCATCCGCGACCAGGTCCACGTGCTGGGCCAGAATGCGTCGGACGGCTGCTGCTACGCCGACAGCTGGAGTTCGGTGCAGTTCCAGCGGATGCCGAACGTATCGCTGGAACCGGGCACCCGGCCGCTCGCGCCGGCGGAGATGATCAAGGGCGTGGAGAAGGGCATCTACATCATCGGCGACGGCTCGTTCTCCATCGACCAGCAGCGCTACAACTTCCAGTTCGGCGGCCAGCTCTTCTACGAAATCCGGCACGGCAGGATCACCGGCATGCTCAAGGATGTCGCCTACCAGTCCAACACGCAGGAGTTCTGGAATTCGTGCGTCGGCGTCTGCGACCGGCGCGATTACCGGCTGGGCGGCTCCTTCTTCGACGGCAAGGGCCAGCCCGGCCAGGTGAGCGCGGTGTCCCACGGCGCCTCGACGGCGCGCTTCAACGGCGTCAACGTCATCAACACCGGGCGGAAGATCTGATGCCGCATCTCGACGAATCCCAGGCCCGCGCGCTGCTCGAGCGCGTGCTCAAGCTGTCCCGCGCCGACGCCTGCGAGGTCAACCTGAACGGCACCGCCGGCGGCAACCTCCGCTATGCCCGCAACGCGGTGAGCACGGCCGGCGGCGCGGAGAACTCGACGCTGGTGGTGCAGTCCAGCTTCGGCACCCGGTCCGGCACGGCGACCGCGAATCAGTACGACGACGCCAGCCTCGAGCGCGCAGTGCGGGCGTCGGAGGAGCTGGCGCGGCTCGCGCCGGAAGACCCGGAGTTCATGCCGCCGCTGGCGCAGCAGCAGTACGTCGCCAGCGATCCCTACGTCGAGACGACCGCCGCGATCACGCCGGACAACCGCGCGGCGGCCGCGGCGGCGAGCATCGGCCCGGCCAGGGCAAAGGGCTGCGTGGCCGCCGGCTTCATGCAGGACAGCGCCGACTGGCAGGCGATGATGAACACCGCGGGGCTCTTCGCCTACTCGCGCTCGACGTCGGTCAACTTCACGGTCACCATGCGCACCGCGGACGGCGTCGGCTCCGGCTGGGCCAGCCAGGACTCGAACGACGTCGGGAAGATCGATCCCGGCGCCGCCTCCGCCATCGCGGTGGAGAAGGCGCTCGCGAGCCACGAGGCCAAGGCGATCGAGCCCGGCAAGTACACCGTCGTGCTCGAGCCCGCCGCCGTCGTGGACTTTCTCCAGTACCTGCCGTTCGGCATGGATGCCCGCAGAGCCGACGAGGGTCGCAGCTTCATGAGCAAGCCCGGCGGCGGCACCCGGCTCGGGGAGAAGCTGGTGGACGAGCGGGTGACCATCTACTCCGACCCGGCGCACCAGGGCGTACCGGTGGCGCCGTGGGAGCAGGACGGCCGCGCCCGCGCCCGCACGGCGTGGATCGAGAACGGCGTCGCGAAGAACCTCTACTACTCGCGCTACTGGGCGAAGCAGCAGGGGAAGCCGGCGGTGCCGGCGCCGGCCAATATCATCATGGACGGCGGCGACGCATCGCTCGAGGAGCTGATCCGGGGCACCGAGCGGGGCGTCCTGGTGACGCGCACCTGGTACATCCGGCCGGTGGACCCGCAGACGCTGCTGTACACCGGGCTTACGCGCGACGGGACGTTCTATATCGAGAACGGGCAGATCCAGCACGCGGTGAAAAACTTCCGCTTCAATGAGTCGCCCATCATCATGCTCAACAACCTCGACGCGCTGGGCCGGCCGGAGCGGGTGAGCAACGTCGAGACCAACGCGCCGTCGTTCCTCCCGCCGATGCGGATCCGCGACTTCACCTTCTCGTCCCTCTCCGACGCCGTCTAGGACGGCGATGGATCGCCGCCGCTTCGTCTCCGCCCTCGCCGCCGCCACGCTCGCGCCGTGGGCGGAGGTGCGGGCGCTGACCCTGCTCCGGCGGCGGGCGGACTTCCGCTTCACCCGGCTGCGCTATGCCTCGGGCGACTGGGACGTGGACCAGCGGATGCCGTCCAACCTGCTGCACTCGCTGCTGGAGTACACCACGGTGCGGCTCGACCCGCGGGAGCACGTCGTGCCGCTCGACAGCGACGCGGTGTACGATTCGAGCTTCTGCTACATGGCGGGGCACCGGCTGGTGCAGTTCGGCCGGCAGGAGCGCCAGGTCTTCGAGCGCTACGTGCGGAACGGCGGCTTCGTCTTCGCCGACGACTGCAATCACGACGTGGACGGGCTCTTCGCCCGCTCGTTCGAGGCGGAGCTGGGCCGGATCTTCGGGCCCCGCGCGCTGGTCAAGCTGCCTAACGACCACCCGCTCTACCGCTCCTTCTTCACCTTCCCGGACGGCCCGCCCGCCACGTCGCTGGAGCTCAACGGCTGGGGCGACGACCTGGTGCACGACTACCTCAAGGCGATCGTGCTCGATGGCCGGATCGCGCTGCTGTACAGCAACAAGGACTACGGCTGCGAGTGGGACTACGACTTCCGCAACAAGCGCTTCCTGGCGGAAGACAACACCAAGTTCGGCGTCAACATCGTCATGTACGCCATGACGGCGTAGGCGCGAACGTACCGGACCCCGCATGGCGACGCTGCCGGAACCGCTGACCGAATCGGACGTGGACGCACTCCTCGCGCGGCTCGCGGCGCTCCGCGCCGAGGTGGCCACGGTGATCGTGGGCCAGGCGCGGCCGGTCGAGGAGCTGCTGATCACGCTGCTCGCCGGGGGCCACGCGCTGCTCGAAGGCGTGCCCGGCCTGGCCAAGACGCTCATGGTCCGCACCCTCGCCGGGGCGATGGACATCTCCTTCCGGCGGATCCAGTTCACCCCCGACCTCATGCCGACCGACATTCTCGGCACCGAGGTCCTGGAGGAGGACCACGCGACCGGCCGGCGCTTCTTCAAGTTCAATCGCGGGCCGCTGTTCGCGCAGGTCGTGCTGGCCGACGAGATCAACCGCACGCCGCCCAAGACGCAGGCCGCGCTGCTCGAGGCGATGCAGGAGTACGCCGTCACCTACGGCGGGCAGACCTATCCTCTGGAGCGGCCATTCTTCGTGCTCGCGACCCAGAACCCGATCGAGCAGGCCGGCACCTATCCGCTGCCCGAAGCGCAGCTCGACCGCTTCCTTCTCTATGTGCGGGTGGAGTACCCGAGCGAGCGCGAGGAGCTGGACGTCCTGACCCGCACCACCGGCCGCGCGGCGCCCGCCCCGCGGCCCGTCATGAGCGGCGACGAGCTGATCCGCGCCCAGGCGCTCGCGCGCGACGTGCACGTCAGCGCCGACCTCCTCGGTTACGCCGCCCGGCTGGTGCGGGAGACCCGGCCCGCCGGCAGCTCGCTCGCCGTCGTGCGCGAGGCGGTGCGCTGGGGCGCGGGGCCGCGCGCCGGTCAGGCGCTGGTGCTCGCGGCCAAGGCGCGGGCGCTGCTCGCCGGACGCCTCTCGGTCAGGCTCGATGACGTCCGCGCCGTAGTGCCACCGGTGCTCCGGCATCGCGTGCTGCTCCACTTCCGCGCCGAAGCGGAGGGCACCGACGTGGACCAGCTCACCCGCCAGCTCCTCGACGCCGTCCGTCCGCCGGAGAGCCCGCTGCGCTGATTCCCGTGTCTTCCGTCCCACGTTCCCATTCCGTCGACCCGCGTGCGCTCGCGGCCCTCGGCGATCTCGAGCTCATCGCCCGCGTGGTGGTGGACGGACTCGGCGACGGCACCCATCGGAGCCGGACCGCGGGTCCCGGACTCGAGTTCAGCCAGTACCGCAGCTATCAGCCGGGCGACGACCTCCGCCGGCTCGACTGGAAGCTGCTGGCGCGCTCCGACCGCTACTTCGTGCGCGAGGCGGAAACCGACGCCGGCATCGCGCTGCACCTGGTGCTCGACGCCACGGCCTCGATGGCGTACGCCGAGCAGGGCGTGAGCAAGCTGGTCTATGCGCGCTACGCCGCCGCCGCCCTGGCGACGATCGCCCACCGCCAGGGCGACGCGATCGGGCTCACGGCCGTAAGCGACGCGGACGCGGTGGTGCTGCCGCCGGCGCGGGGCCCACGGCAGTATCAGCGGGTGCTGCGCGCCCTGGACGGGCTCACCCCGCGCGGCGCGTGGCCGGCGTGGCCCCGCTTCGAGGGCCTCGCCGCGCGGCGGACCGCCCGCGGCATCACGATGCTGCTGAGCGATCTCGACGAACGGAGCGACGAAGTCGAGCTCGCGGCTCGGCGGCTCGCGGCGTTAGGCGACGACGTGCGCCTGCTCCACGTCATCGGCCCGGCGGAAGCGACGCTCGACTTCCACGGCGCGCTGACGTTCGAGGAGTACGAGACCGGCGCGCGGGTCGAGCTCGACCCCGACGCCGCGCGGGCGCGCTACCTCGCGGCGCGCGACGCGTGGCTCAGGACGGTGCGCGACGGGCTCGAGCGCCGCGGCGTGCTCTACGCCGAGCTGCGCCTGGACGAGCCGGTCGCGGCGGGACTCCGGCGCGCGCTGGTGCCGCACGGCCGGCGGGGCTGAGCGATGGCGTCGTTCGCCGCTCCGCTCTGGCTCGCCGCGCTCGCGGCGCTCGCGGTTCCGATCGTCATTCACCTGCGCAGCCACCGCCCCGGCCGCATGGTGCGGCTCGGCAGCGTGCGCCATCTCGCCGCCACCCCGACGCCGCACGCGCGCGGGTGGCGCCTGCGCGACCGGCTGCTGCTGGCACTGCGCGCGGCGGCGATCGCGCTGCTGGTGCTGGCGCTCGCGCGGCCGCTGCTCCTGCACCGCACCGAACGGCCGCGCCTCGTGCTGGTGGCGGCCGAGCTCGCCGGCCCCGACGCACCGGAGCGGGCGCGGACGCTGCTCGATTCACTCGAGCGGAGCGGCGCCAGCATCCGGCTGCTCCGGGCCGGACTCACGCCGTCAATCCAGGCCGATACCGCAATCCCGGCCGACCGCGACGCGAATTACTGGTCGCTCATTGCGGAGGCGGACCGGGCGCTCAGGCCGGCATCGATCGTCGTCGTCGCTCCGACCGACGCGCGCCACTTCCGCGGGCTCCGCCCGGCGGTCGCGAGCGACACGCGCTGGGTGACGCTGCGCCCCGCGGCGGCCGCGGCGATCGCCCGGCCGCGGCCGGCGGCAACGGTCGCGATCTACGCCGATTCCGATCATGCTGGCGACGCCCGGTACGCCGCAGCCGCATTCGAGGCCGTCCGCGCCGCGGATGGCGACACCACGCGCGCCGCGCTGCCGGTGCGGGCGGCGGCGGCTCCCGTCAGCGACAGCGCCGCCGAGTGGACCGTGTGGCTCGCGAGCGAGCCACC
>JAICWE010000105.1 GCA_025934955.1 Gemmatimonadales bacterium
GGTGGCGATCGGCCCGGTACGGGACGAGCTCGACCGCCTCGTGCTCGAGCGCGTCGGCCACCTGGGTTGAGCGGCTGACGCGATGACCACCGCGGTCGCCCCGCTCGACGTCGCCCGGCTGCGGGAGGAGTTCCCCCTCCTCGGCACTACCGCGCACGGACGGCCGCTGGTGTATCTCGACAGCGCCGCGACCAGCCAGAAGCCCCGCAGCGTCATCCGCCGCATCACCCGGTTCTACGAGCGGGAGAACGCCAACATCCACCGCGGCGTCTACGCGCTGAGCGCCGACGCCACGGCGGAGTACGACCGGGTGCGGGCCCGCGTCGCCCGCTTCCTCGGCGCCACGCCGGAGGAGATCGTCTTCACCCGCGGCACCACCGAGAGCATCAACCTGGTGGCGCAGAGCTGGGGCCGCGGCTTCCTCCGCGCCGGCGACGAGATCGTGGTGACCGCCATGGAGCACCACTCCAACCTCGTCCCCTGGCAGCTCGTCGCCGAGCAGACCGGCGCCGTGCTCCGGATCGCGCCGGTCACCGACGCGGGCGAGCTGGACCTCGACGGCTTCGCGGCGCTCCTCACCGCGCGCACCAGGCTGGTCGCCGCGGTGCACCTCTCCAACGCGTTAGGCACCATCAACCCGATCCGCCGGATCACCGAGCTGGCCCACGCCGCCGGCGCCGTGATGCTGGTGGACGGCGCGCAGTCGGCGCCGCACCTCGCGGTGGACGTCGCGGCCCTCGGCTGCGACTTCTTCGCCTGCTCCGGCCACAAGCTCTTCGGCCCCACCGGCATCGGGGTGCTGTACGGCCGCCGCGAGCTGCTGGAGCGGATGCCCCCATGGCAGGGCGGCGGCGACATGATCGCGAGCGTGGAGTACCAGCGCTCCACCTGGGCGCCGGTGCCGCAGAAGTTCGAGGCGGGGACGCCGCACATCGCCGGCGTCGTGGGGCTCGGCGCCGCGCTCGACTTCGTGGAGAGCATCGGGCTCGACGCCGTCGCGGCGCACGAGCACGAGCTGCTGGGCTACGCCACCGAGCGGGTCGCCGAGGTGCCGGGGCTCCGGGTCGTCGGCACCGCGCCGATGAAGGCGGCGGTGCTCTCGTTCGTGATGGAGGGGGCGCACCCGCACGACGTCGGCACCATCCTCGACCGCGAGGGCGTCGCGGTCCGCGCGGGGCACCACTGCTGCCAGCCGCTGCTCCGCCGGCTGGGTCTGCCGGCGACGGCGCGCGCGTCGTTCGCGGCGTACAACACCCGCGACGAGGTGGACGCGCTGGTCGCCGGGCTGCTCCAGGTGCGGAAGGTGTTCGGCGGGTGACCGGCCTCAGCGAGCTGTACCAGAGCGTCATCCTCGACCACAACCGCGCGCCGCGGAACTACCGCGCCATGGAGCACCCCACCGGCAGCGCGGAGGGGTACAATCCGCTCTGCGGCGATCAGGTGCGGGTGTTCGTCCGGGTGGAGGACGCCGTGGTGCGGGACGTGAGTTTCCAGGGGAACGGCTGCGCCATCTCGCGCGCCTCGGCGTCGCTGATGACGGCGGCGGTGAAGGGGAAGCCGGTGGCCGAGGCGGAACGGCTGTTCGCCGGGTTCCACGCGCTGCTCACCGGCGGCCCCGCGACGGATGCCGAACTGGGCAAGCTCGCCGTGCTCGGCGGCGTGCGGGAGTTTCCGACCCGGGTGAAGTGCGCCACGATCGCGTGGCATGCCTTGCGACGGGCGATGTCGAACGAGAACGAAACCAACAAGGAGTAGAGCAATGCCGTATCCGCCGGCGCTGGTGGCGCCCATGCGAGACGAGATGGTGAAGATGGGCGCGCGCGAGCTGACGACGCCCGCCGAAGTGGACGCCGCGCTGGGAGACCAGCGGGGCACGACGCTGCTGTTCGTGAACTCGGTGTGCGGCTGCGCCGCGGGCAACGCCCGCCCGGCGCTGCGCCACGCGCTGACGCACGGCGCGCGGCCGCAGGACGTCGTCACCGTCTTCGCGGGCCAGGACGTGGACGCCACGGCGCGGGCCCGGCAGTACTTCGCCGAGTACCAGCCGAGCAGCCCGTCCATCGCGCTGCTGCGCGACGGCGAGGTGGTGCACTTCGTCCACCGGCATCAGATCGAGGGGCGCTCGCCCCAGGCGGTCGCGGCCGACCTTACCGCGGCGTTCGACAAGTACTGCGGCGCGACGGTCTGAGATGCCGGGCCACGTCTTTCATCCGGGGCACGCGGAGCTGCACGGCGTCACCGTGGTGCTCGACACCAGCGACGGCCGCACCATCGTGGGCCGCTATCACGACACGGAGAACGGCGTCGTGCGGCTGCACGACGTCGCGGTGCATGTCGGGGTGGGCGGAGTGAGCCGCGAGGAGTTCCTCCAGCGCACGCTCAAGTTCGGGGTGCGCACCGAGCACAAGTTCCTGCCGGTGCCGGCGGAGACGGTGACGGCGATGCGGCCGCTGAACGAGATCGGCGGCTGATTCCACCGGGCGGTTGCGGGCACCGTCACGCGTTATGAGGTTGGTTATA
>JAICWE010000070.1 GCA_025934955.1 Gemmatimonadales bacterium
CGCCCGGCTGCGCCGCGGCGAGCGCTGCGGCGGGGGTCGCGTACTGCGCCCCCGCTCCGACCACGAGCACGCGGGCCGGCGCCGCCGCTCCCGCCGCGGCGGCGACACCCGCCGCGAGCCCGAGTGCCGTGAGCCCGAGCATCACGCCGCCGCCAGCTTCCGCGCCGCCGGCCCCAGCGCCGGCGGCGCCCGGCGCGCGTCGCGCAGATCGGCCGCGAGCACCAGCGCCAGCAGCACGCCGGCCACCAGCGGCAGAATGGTGCCCCACGAGAAGTAGCAATAGGTCGCGAACTGCGCGATCTGATTCTGCCCCAGCATCGGCGGCGTGAACGGCGCAATGTGGATCGCCGCGTGGGGATTCAGATCGTGCCCGAACTGATAGAGCCGGTGGTGCATCGCGTTCATGCCGTACGCCGCGAGCGCCGCCATCAGCACCAGCGGCGGCACCGTCGCCCACGCCCGCCGGATGAGCGCCGCGACCAGCGCCGCCAGCGCGATCGCGCCGAGCGCCGCGGGCAACAGCCGCAGCTCGCTGAAGAACGCGTCCGAGATCGGCGTCATGCCGATGTAGTGATTCAGCGTGTTGATCTCGCTGATGTCGCCCCGGATGTGCGCCGGATACACCACCATCCGGAGCCCGTCCGGGTACTGCGTGCTGACCAGCGTCATCCCCCAGAGCGGCAGCGTGATCGCCGCCGCCACCAGCACCGCCGCACCGACCAGAACCGCGGTGCGGCGGCGTTCGACCAGCGCGAGCAGGGTTCCGAGCATCGAAGTCACCTCGAGGCTAGCGGGCGTCCGCGACGGCCGACTCGGGCGCGGACAGCGCGACGCCCTGGCCGTTGTGGTACAGCGCCATCGCGCGGCCCGGCGGCACCACCTCGAGATAGCCCTGCATCTCCTGGTGCAGCGCCGAGCAGAAGTTGGTGCAGTAGTACGGGTACACGCCGGACGTGCGGGCGACGAACTTCACCGTCTTGGTCTCGCCCGGATCGATCACCACGTTCCGGTCGAAGCTGGTGACCGCGAAGCCGTGGATCTCGTCCCGCTGCTGCTCCGCGTTGGTGATGTGCAGGATCACCGTGTCGCCCGCCTGCACCTGGATCCGCTGCGGCTCGTAGTAGCTCCGGATCGCGTAGATCTTCCCTTCCACCGTGTGGTGCGCCGCGTCGCGCACCACCCGTGCCTCCGACGGCTGCCAGATGGCGTTCGGGTCCTTGCTCTCCGCCTTCGGATAGAACTCGATCGGCTTGATCACCTCGGCCCGCACCAGCTGCGCGAAGTGCGGCTCCGGCTCGGTGAACGACTCGTACACCATGTTCATCTTCTGCCCGGTGATGTCGATGAGCTGCGAGCTCTCCGGGATCGACGGACCCACGTTCAGGTGCCGCCCGCGCGACATCTTGTTCATCGCCACCAGCCAGTCACCCCGCGGATGCCGGGTGTCGCCCTCGGCCGTCACCAGATGGCCGATGTTGAACTGCACCGGGATCTTGTCCACGACCAGCGACTTCGGATCGGTGCCCTTGGCGTACGGCGGCAGCTTCCACTTCGCGATCGCACTCTCGACATAGAGCGACGTGTAGGCGTAGCCCTTCCCGTCGAACTGGGTGTGCAGCGGGCCCAGACCCACCGGCACTTCCATGATCTCGGTGTCGTCGTACTCGATCACTGGAATCCCGGCCTCGTCGCCCTTGAAGTCCCGCTTCGCGATCGCCTGCTGGATCTTCTCGAACGAGAACACCGTGGACGTCGGCTGCAGTTTGCCGGAGCAGATCACCCATTGCCCGCTCGGGTCCACATCCACGCCGTGCGGGCTCTTGCCGCAGGGCAGCAGGTACATGACGCCGGGCACCTTGGCCGGGTCGATCATCTTCGTCCCGCCGACGTCGAACGTCTTCCCTTCCTTTGCCGCCTGCTCCGCCGCCTTCCAGTTCACCACCGCGATGTAGTCGCGGTCCTTCTGGCTCGCGTTCACTTCCAGCTTGCCCACCGCCTCCTCGCTGTTATAGGAGGTCCAGAACGCCCACCCGTCGCTCGGGCCCTTGCCGGTGGCGCCGAGGTCCCAGTCGAACGGCGGCGTCATGATCTGCCAGCCCACCGACATGGTGCCGTCCTTCGGATCCACCCGGATGCCGGTGACCGCGCCATGATACTTCGTCTTGTACTCCTCGAGCGGCGCGTACTGCCCGTCGAGCGGCACCGAGAAGCGGGTCGCGACCAGCGCGTACTCGGTATTGTTGGTGACCATCGAGGAGCCGTGGTTGCCCATCGTGTTGGGGATCGGCCCCAGGATCTGCTTCGTCTTCATGTCCCGCAGATCGATCCGCGCCAGCCGGTTGTTCGCGTTGTCGTTCACGAACAGCCAGCGGCCGTCGTAGTCGCCGTCGGTCTTGGAGAGCGCGGGGTGGTGCACGTCGCCCCAGGTGAAGTCGCCCAGCATCTTCCGCGACTCCTCGTCGAAGCCGTAGCCGGTGCCGGGATATGGCGCGAATACCGGGATGGTCGCGATGTGCCGCATGGACGGCACCCCGGCCACGAACACCTGGCCCGAGTGACCGCCGGAGTAGAAGAGGTAGTACTTGTCCAGATCGCCCGGCTTGACGTACGTGGCGAGCGCCGCGTGCTGCACGTCGCCCGTCGCCATCTGACGCTGGCCGGCAAGCTGGGGCTTGACGCCGCCGCACGCGGCGAGCCCGCCGGCCGCGATCGCGAGGGCGATGACACGAGCATGGGACATTCCGCTGAGTCCTTTCATGGTCACTCGACCTCCAGCTCGCCCGTCATGCCGAGTGCCGCATGCGGGTCGCACTGCCAGTGGTATTCGCCCTTGGGGAACGTCACCGGGAGCTCCAGCGTCTGCCCCGGGAGCTGCAGCATCTCGCTCGGCTCGGGGAACGTGACACCCGACGGATTCTTGTCGGCCGGCCAGCTGACGTTGTGTACGCCGCTCACCAGCGTGAACTTGAGCACGTCGCCCGGCTTCGCCTCGACCTTGTTGGGCTCGAATCGGTTGCCCTTTTCGTCCGAGACCGTCCGGATCTCGATCGTGCGGCCGGTGGCCGGCGCAGCGGTCGCGGCGGCCGGCGCGCCCGCCGCGGCGCCGCCGGCCGGCGTCCCGGTGCTGTCCCGCGCGCCGCAGGCGCCGAGGACGAGACTGAGTGTGATCGCGCAGAACGAGGACCGGTTCACGGAAACTCCCTTGGATGGTGTGCGAGCGGGCGCGCCGTACGGCGGCCTTCGAGTAGGAAGATCGGCGGCGCCGGCGAAGGGAGATTGAGGTCCGTATGAAGCTTTCCTCAGCGTGATCTACCTCGCCTGCGTCACGCTGCACGTCCTCGCGGCGATGTTCTGGGTCGGCGGCATGCTCTTCCTCGCCGTGGTCGGCGCGCCCGCGCTCCGGGGCTTCGAACCGGCGCTCCGCCGCGAGCTCTTCAGCCGGCTCGGCCGCGGCTTCCGGGTGGCGGGATGGGTCGCGATCGCCGTCGCCGTCGTCACCGGCACCGGCGCGCTCTTCTATCGCGGCTGGCTCGGCGCCATGGCTGACGCCTCCTTCTGGCGCACCGGACCCGGTCACGCCCTGGCCGCGAAGCTCGCGGCCGTCGCCGTCATGATCGGAGCCAGCGCGTGGCACGACTTCGTGCTCGGCCCCCGCGCCGAGCGCGCCGAGCCCGCGAGCGACGCCGCGCTCCGCCTGCGGGCCGGCGCCATCCGCACCGCGCGACTGGCGGTGCTCGCGGCGCTGCTCGCCGTCGTCGCGGCCGTGCGGCTGGTGCGCGCTGGTTAGGCGGTGTACTGCGGGTCGGAGCGGCTGGTAACAACTGATCGAAAGGAGCGACTGCGTTGCCGACGCTGGTGCGGTGGTACCTCAAAACCGCGATCGCCTTCCTCGCGATCGGCCTCATCCTCGGCGCCGTGATGATCGTACGCCGCGAGCTCGGCGGCGCCTATCCGAGCAGCTATCTCATCAGCGCGCATACCCACGCGCTGCTCGTCGGCTTCATGCTGATGATGATCTTCGGCGTGGCGCTGTGGATGTTCCCCCGGCCCGCCGGCGGCGATCGGCTGGCGTTGCCCCCGGCCGCGACGGTCGCCTACGTCCTCCTCGCCGGCGGTACCCTCGCGCGGTTTGCCGGCGAGATCGCCCGCACCTGGTCCGCCGCCCCCGCGCTCCGCTGGATCGTGGCCATCGCGGGCGTCCTTCAGGTCCTCGGCGCCCTCTTCGTCTTCGTGGCCCTCTGGCCCCGCATCCGCCCCTCCGGCGCCCGGGCCTGACCCGCGTCAATTCTCCTTGTCGTCGTGATCCTCGTGGTGCTCCCTGTGCTCGCCCGCCTCGTGCGGGCCGAGCGCGCGGAACACGCCGACCGCGCCCTTGGTCGCGTCCGCGAAGGCATGGGTGACGAACGGGTACTCCCCCGGCTCGCGCAGCCGGATCTCGAAGATCCCGCCGCCGCCCACCGGCACGTTCACCGTCTGCACGCCTTTGAGCGGATTCGCCGTGGACCCGTCGTTGAACGCCTGCGAGAAGATCCCGCCCACCACGTGGAACGACGCGATCCGGTTGGGCCCCGCGTTCACCACGTAGAGCCGCAGCAGCTCGTTCGGCCGCACCTCGATCGGATGCTCCGCGTACTGCGACGCCCGCCCGTTGAACACCACGTTGTCCGGCGCCAGGCTCAGCATCTTGTTCCAGTCCAGCTCGAACGCGCCCCGCGCGTCCTTCTTCCCCGACAGGTAGAACTCGCTCTCCACGATCACGAACTCCTTCGCCCTGGAGCGCGGCGTCGGCGGGTCCACGATCAGCGCGCCGTACATTCCGTTGGCGATGTGCATCGCCACCGGCGCGGTGCCGCAGTGGTAGAGGAATGCCCCCGGCACCCGCGCCACGAAGCGGTAGTGGATCGAGTCGTTGGGCATCAGGTTCCGGTAGTACCGGTCCGGCGCGATCTCCGCTGCGTGGAAGTCGAGGCTGTGCGGAATCGGCGCGCGGTTCACCAGCGTGAAGTCCACCGTGTCGCCCTGCTTCACGTGCAGGAACGGCCCCGGCACCCGCCCGCCGAAGGTCCACGCTGCGTACGTCACCCCCGGCGCGATCGTCACGATCGCGTGATGGATCTCCAGCCGGATGTGGTGCAGCCGCCCCGCGGCCAGCGGCGGCAGCGCCGGATCCACCGGCGCCGGCGGCGCGTTGGGCCCGCCCACCGGCGCCTCACCGTGGGAGATGTTGGCCGGCGGCGTCGAGTCCGGCCGCGCCGCGCGCATCGCGCCGGTGTCGCCGGGAGGAACCGGCCGCGCCGCCGGCGCCGCTCGCGGCGTCGCGCTGCCGGTGCTGCCGCCGGTCGCGCCCTTCCGCGCCTGCTCGGTCGGACGACACGCCAACACGATCGTGCCCAGCGCCACACTCAGCGCCCCCAGCACCGCCCTGCGAATCGGTCGGGACATGGCCACCCTTTCTCCTCGGGACGTCGCGTCGCGTGCCCCCGGAGGATGACTCGACGCGGCCCCCTGTCAAGCTCTATGTTCCGGCACCCGCCACCCCAGAGAGCCCGTGCGCTTTCCCTCGCTGGCCTTTCTCGCCGAACGCGGCGCCGCGGTGCTGCGCCGCTTTCCCTGGCCGCTCGCGGCCGGTGCGGCGGCCGCCGCCTTCGCCATCGTCGCCTCGAACAGCTCCGGCACGCCCGGCGACGTCTGGGTGCGCGCCGCCTTCGTCGCGGCGCTCGCCCTCCCCGCGACCATCGCCGTCACCCTGCTCGCCGAGACGCGGCGCTGGTCGCTCGGCCTCCGCACCGTCGCGCTGGTCATCTGCGTCCTGGCGCTGATCGGCTTCTTCCTCGCCTGGCCCGGCATAGACGCGACGCCCCACGCGATCCGCTACTTCCAGCTCAGCGCGGTGCTCCACCTCGCCGTCGCCTTCCTTCCCTTTCTCGGCGCGCCGGAGGGCGCCGCCGGTTCGCTCGCCTTCTGGCAGTACAACCGCCGCCTCTTCACCGGCTTCCTCCGCGCGCTGGTCTTCTCCGGCGTGCTCTTCGTCGGCATCGCCATCGCGCTCGGCGCGCTCGACCACCTCTTCGGCGTGGACATCAGGTCCAGGGTCTACTTCCACATCTGGATCGTCATCGCCCTCGTGGTCAACACCTGGATCTTCCTCGCCGCGGTGCCTGACGATCTCCCGGCCCTGGCGCACGACAGCGAGTATCCCCGCGCGCTCCAGGTCTTCGCCCAGTACATCCTGACGCCGCTGGCGTTCAGCTACCTGCTGATCCTCCTCGCGTACCTGATCAAGATCGTCGTCGGCGGCCAGTGGCCCAGCGGCTGGATCGGCTGGCTGGTGGCGAGCGTCTCGGTCACCGGCCTGCTCGGCTTCCTCCTGGTGCACCCGCTCCGCGCCGATGCCGCGCAGGGCTGGGTCCGGAGCTACGCCCGCTGGCTCTTCATCGGCCTCGCTCCCGCGGCGCTCATGCTGCTCGTCGCCTTTGCCAAGCGCATCGGGCCCTACGGCCTCACCGAGCCGCGCGTCTTGGGCGTCCTGCTCGGCGTCTGGCTGCTCGGCATCGCGCTGCTCTTCGGCCTCCGCGCCGGCGCGAGCATCCGCGTCATCCCGGTCTCGCTCGCGCTGCTCCTCTTCGTCACGCTCTACGGACCGGTGAGCCCCACCCGGCTCGCCGTCTCGAGCCAGGGCCGCCGCCTCGCCGCGGCGCTCGCGAGCCACGACACCAGCGCCGCCAACGCGCGCGAGGCGAGCGGCGCGCTCCTCTTCCTCATAGACCGCCGCGCCGCCGGCGAGATCGCCGCGAGCATCGGCAAGCCGCTGCCGCCGATCAACTGGACCACCGCGCGCTACGCTGAGCGCGACTCGGTCGCGTCCCGCATCCTCGCCACAGCCGGCGCCCGCTTCGTTCCGCGTTACGCGCCGGGGTACCCCGGCCCGGCGCGACCCGGCGCCGGCCGGCAGCAGTGGTTCAACCTCATCGGCAACGGACCGATGGACGTCGCCGGCTTCGGCTGGGCCGTGCCGGTCGCGATGGGCGACACCGCCGCCCGCCTCGCCGGCACCGACTCGGTGAGCGTCCTCGCTCCCGGCGCAAGCGGCATCGCGCGCGTCCGCGCCGGTGCCGACACCGTCCTGTTCGACGTCGCGCCGCTGGCGCGCGTCGAGGCCGACTCGAGCGTGAACCAGCGCCGCATCCCCGCCGAGCGGCTCCGGCTGGAGGGCACGGCGGGCGGGCGCAGGGTGGTGCTCGCGATCACCCAGCTGAACGGCTGGCGCAACGGCGGCGCGATCTCCGTCGCCGGCTGGAGCGGCTGGCTGCTGGTCGCGAAGCGATGAGCAACTGGACCACCATCGTCGCCGCGTTCCTCGCGTCCCTCGTCGAGTTCGTCGAGGCGCTCACCATCGTGCTCGCGGTCGGCACCGTGCGCGGATGGCGCTCCGCCCTGCTCGGCGCCGCCGGCGGTGCCGCGGTCCTGGCACTCCTCGTCGCCGCGCTCGGCCCGGCACTCGGCGGCGTGCCGCTCCACTCGCTTCAGCTCGGCATCGGCGTGCTGCTCCTGCTCTTCGGCATGCGCTGGCTCCGGAAGGCGGTGCTCCGAGCCGCCGGCGTCGTCGCGCTGCACGACGAGGCCGGCATCTACGCCGAGGAGACCGAGCTGCTCCGCCGGGAGCGCCGCGCGACCGGCGCGGCGCTCGACCTGCCCGCCGCCCTCACCGCGCTCAAGGCGGTGCTGCTCGAGGGCCTGGAAGTGGTCTTCATCGTGATCGCCGCCGGTGCCGGCGGCAGGGTCGGACCCGCGGCGTTAGGCGCGGCGGCGGCAGGCGTCCTCGTCGTCGGCGCCGGCGTCGCGGTGCGCCATCCGCTCTCCCGCGTCCCCGAGAACCTGCTCAAGTACGCCGTCGGCCTCCTGCTCTCCGCCTTCGGCGTCTTCTGGATCGGTGAAGGACTCGGCTTCCCCTGGCCCGGCGAGGACCTGTCGCTCCCCGCGCTCATCGCCGCGCTGCTCGCCGTCTCGCTCGCGGCGGTCGTCCTGGCCCGACGCACGAGAGCGGCCCCGCTGTGAGGCCGCTCTGGAGTGGGCTCCGTGAGTTGTGGGGACTCTTCATCGAGGATGCGAGCCTGACGATCGGGATCCTCGCCTGCGTCGCCCTCGCCGCCTGGGCGATGCCGCGCCTCGGCCCCCGCCCCACGCTCCGCGGCCCGCTGCTCGTCGCCGCGCTGGGCGCCGTCCTGATCGAGAACGTCCTGCGCGCCGCCCGCCGCGCCCGCGGCCGCCGCTGAGCCGGGCTCAGTACCCCGCCGCGTGCCCGTCCTTCCGCGGGTCGGATCCGGCCGCGTAGCCCCGCGACAGCCGGACGATCGCCTGGGCACCCCCGAACGTGACCGCGCGCTCGTCCACGACCGTATGGCCCATTGCGCCTAACGCCGCGCGCACGCTGTCCCCGATCGGCGCCTCCAGCGCCACCCGCGTCCCCTCCAGGTGCCGGAACCGCGCCGCGTCGATCGCCGGCTGCAGCTCCATCCCGAACACGAACAGGTCGAGCAGTAGCTGCACGTGCCCCTGCGCCTGCATCGAGCCGCCCATTACCCCGAAGCTCATCCACGGCTCGCCGTCCTTCGTCACGAACCCCGGGATCAGCGTGTGGAACGGCCGCTTCCCCGGCGCCACCGTGTTCGGGAGCGAGTCCTCCAGCGTGAACCCCGCGCCCCGGTTCTGCAGCGCGAAGCCGGTGCCCGGCACCACGACGCCCGACCCGAACAGGTCGTACAGACTGTTGATGAACGAGACCATGTTGCCCGCGCTGTCCGCCGCGGTGAGATAGACCGTCTCGCTCGCGAGCGGCGGCCCCGGCGCGTCGTGGCTCGCCGCGTGATTCTCGTCGAGATGGCTCCGCCGCTCGGCGATGAAGCTGTCCGACAGCATCCGCTCCGCCGGCATGGTCAGATGATCCGGGTCGCCCACGAAGCGCGCGAGGTCGGCGTAGGCCAGCTTCTTCGCCTCGATCAGATGGTGCAGGTACGCCGCCGAGTTGCGGCCCATCCCCTTGAGGTCGTACGGCTCCAGGATCCGCAGCATCTCCAGCGCGGCGACGCCCTGGTTGTTGGGCGGCAGCTCCCACACCCGGTAACCCTGGAACGGCACCGAGATCGGCGTCACCCACGTCGGCCGGTTCCTGCGGAGGTCGTCGAGCGTGAGGAATCCGCCCAGTGCGCGCACCCGGTCCACGATCCGCCGGCCCAGCGCGCCCCCGTAGAGCGCGGCCGGTCCCTCCGACGCGATCTCCCGCAGCGTCCGCGCGTAGTCGGGGTTCCGGAACCACTCCCCCGCCGCCGGCGTGTGCTCGCCGCCGATCATGTAGGTCGCGCGCGCCGCCGAGTCGCGCATCAGGTAGGCCGTCTGATCCTTCCAGTCCGCCACGATGATCGGCGTGACCGGATACCCCTCCTCCGCGTAGCGGATCGCCGGCGCCAGCGCCTGTGCCAGCGAGATCGTCCCGTACTTCCGCAGCAGCTCCGCCCAGCCCGCGAGCGCGCCCGGCACCGTCACCGTCTCCGCCCCGCTCGTCGGCATCGCCGTGTGGCCCCGCCGGATGAGCTCGGCCCGCGTCATCAGCGCGCCCGCCCGCCCGCTGGCGTTGAGCGCCACCAGCCGGTGTTCCTTCGCGACCCACACCAGGGCGAACATGTCGCCGCCGACGCCGGTCATCATCGGCTCGACCACCGACAGCACCGCCGCCGCCGTCACCGCCGCGTCCACCGCGTTCCCGCCGCGCTGGAGCACCGCCAGCCCCGCGGCGCTCGCCAGCGGCTGGCTCGCGGCGACCACTCCGTGGGGTGCGTACACGGTGGACCTCCCCGCCATCGAGAGTGGGCGCTGCCCGTACACCGGCGCCGGAGCCGACACGATCGCGACCGCGAGCGCGAGCGCGAGCGCGGCGCGCATGCGCCTCATGGCGCGGTCTCCTCCGGCGCGCCGCCCGCCCGCGCCACCTGGTCGGCCTTGATCTTCCCCGGATCGAACCGCCGCGCCGATGCGGTCATCTTCTCGATCGTCGCGTCGAACTCCGCCTTGGCGCCCCGCTGGAACCGGAGCGGGTTGATCCGCGCGACGACGAACGCGCGGAGATACGGGCTCTCGAACCCCCGCGCCTTGAGCCCCGCGATCGCCTCCGCCACCGCCGCGTCCAGCTCCAGCACCCGCGCCGCCCGCTCCTTCCGCAGCTCCAGCGCCTTCGGCAGCGCCATGCCGCTGAACTTGTCTATCCGCCGCAGCACCGGGTGGTACGCCCCGCCCGCGAACCGCCCGTTTTCCAGATAGCAGAAGCCCAGCGTCAGCAGCGCCGCCTCCTCGAACTCCGCCTCGAACTGCTTCTCCGGCCGGTCGTCCAGCTCGGCCAGGCTCCGGGCGAGGCGCGCCACTTCCAGCGCCCGCTCCCGGAGGTTGTGCGCCTTCTCCGTGTTGAGGAGGAGGATCCGGTGCGCCACCTCGGCGTCCGGCACCACCAGCGCGGCGACGGCGCGCGCGCCTAACGTCCGCATCGCGGCGAGCCGGTGGTTGCCGTTCGGCGTCCAGTAGTGCCCGTCCGCCGTCCGCGCCACGATCATCGGGTCGAGGAACCGGCCCAGCCGGTCCATGGCGGAGCAGAGCCGGGCGACGTGGGGATCGGAGAGATCGCGCTGATACGGCGTCGGCTCGACCAGATCGATCGGCAGCCCGGCGAACACCTGCCAGTTCCCGCCCAGCGGCTCCCGATACGTCGCAAGCGCGCTTCCGCCGTCCGCCTCGATCGCCTCCGCCAGCCGCGTCACCGCCGCCGGCGGCGACCCGCTGCCGAGCGCGTTCGCCGCGACCCCGCGCGATCGCGGCGCGCCCTCGGGGCGCTTCTTCCGGCGGACCTTCCTGGCACTCTTCGTCGCGGCCATGGGCACCTTCCTGTCGGTTGGCGGGCCCTCAATTCTACTCTGCCGCCGATTGCCCGCGCCCGTTCGCCTCAGGGCGCCGCGGCGGCCACGCGCGGAGCGGTGAGCGCCCGGACCGCCGGAATCACCTCCCGCCCGTACAGCTCGATCCCCCGCATCAGCCGCTCGTGGCCTAACGTCCCGTTGCTGTACTTGAGCGTGAACCGCGACACGCCGAGCGCGGTCACCGTCGCCCCGATCTTCCGCGCCACCGTCTCCGGCGACCCGACGTAGAGCGAGCCCGCCGCGATCTCCCGCTCGTACTCCTGCCGGCTCGTCGGCCCCCAGCCGCGCTCCGCGCCGATCCGGTTCCGCATCGCCTGGTACGCCGGCCACAGCTCGTCGCGCGCCGCCGCGTCGGTCTCGGCGACGTAGCCCGGCGAGTGCACCCCGATCGGCAGCGCCGCCGCGCCGCGCTCCGCCAGCGAGCGACGGTACAGCTCCACGTACGGCACGAACCGCCGTGGGTCGCCGCCGATGACCGCGAGCATCAGCGGAAATCCGTAGCGCGCCGCGCGCACCACCGACGCCGGGCTCCCGCCCACCCCGACCCACGCCGCGAGCGGCGCGTGCTCCGCCGGCGGGAAGACCCGCACGCCCTCGAGCGGCGCCCGCACGGTGCCGCGCCACCGCACCGGCTCGCCCGCGCGGTCCGCGTCCCGGATCGCCGCGAACAGCGCGAGCTTCTCCTCGAACAGCACCTCGTAGTCATCGAGCGAATAGCCGAACAGGGGGAACGACTCGGTGAACGATCCCCGGCCGAGGATCACCTCGGCCCGCCCGTTCGACACCGCGTCCACCGTGGCGAAGCGCTCGTACACCCGCACCGGATCATCCGAGCTCAGCACCGTGACCGCCGAGCCGAGCTTGAGCCGCGAGGTGCGCTCCGCGATGGCCGCGAGCACCACCTCCGGTGCGCTGATGGCGAAGTCCGGCCGGTGGTGCTCCCCCACGCCGAACGCGTCCACCCCGACCCGGTCCGCCAGCTCCGCCTCGGCGACGACGTCGCGGACGACGGCCGCGTGCGCCCGCGGCCGCCCGCCCGGCTCGGTGGTGATGTCGCCGAAGGTGTCGAGGCCGAATTCGAGCGGGGCGGGCGCGGGCGTGTCGGGCATGGGGCGCGTCATTCCGTCTGGGGTTCCGGGAGCCGGTGATCAGTCAATCAAACATCCCGGGGTTCCCCGCGCGCGCGGCGCCGTCTCCCGCGCCGCCGTCGCGGCAGGTCGGACGCTCGGCGCGCGCGCCCCGGCGCTCACGAGCGAGGCGGCTTGCGCACGGTTGCGCTCATCGGCGCAGCGCTCGCGGCGTTTAGCATCGCGATCACGACCGCTCTCGGCGGCGACTGACCGGCGAAGCTGTGGCACGCTGGGCGCGGGGTTCGCCGGGCGGATGTCCTGCGAGTCGTGGCGTGCCGAGCTCCCGTCGTACAGCTCCGCCGGTAGCAGCCGGGCGGTCGCTGTAGCACGCTCGAGGGTCGTCGCCCCAGGACCGCAGCTCGAGCATGAGCGCGCGGAACTGAATCCCGGCTCCGGTGCTGGCGACACTGCGCGAGATGTTCGCCGGCTAGCTGCGTCAGCCGTCCCCTCGGGCATCCAGCACCTCCCGCACCCGGCTCGCCAGCACGTCGGCCCCGAACGGCTTCTGGATGAACGCCGTGCCCGGCTCCAGGGCGCCGTGCCGCACGATCGCGTCGTCGGCGTAGCCCGACATGTACACCACCCGGACGTCCGGCCGCAGCGCCGTGAGCTGGTCCGCGAGCTGGCGGCCGCTCATCCGCGGCAGCACCACGTCGGTGAGCAGCAGGTGGATCCGCTCCGGGTGCCGCTCGACCAGCTCGAGCGCCTCGCGGCCGCTCCCCGCGTCGAGCACCCGGTAGCCCTGCGCCTGGAGCAGGCGGACCGCGGCGCCGCGCACCGCGTCGTTGTCCTCCACCACCAATATCGTCTCGGCCCCGCGC